>NZ_VMLI01000006.1:0-129425 GCF_013276625.1 Streptococcus sp. 9903
CCCCTGAGAACGGTGATGTCACACCAAGTACTTCAGAATATAAAAATTCGTCTAAATTGACTAATACAAATAACACAAATAAACCAAACGACGTTAATGTTGAAGGTGAGATTCAGACAGGTGATAATTCTCGAACTAACTTGACTGGCAAAAAAGTTTTACCAAACACAGGTGGATCTGACTCAGTTGCTATGAATTTGTTAGGTGCGTTAACACTCACTTCTGTTCTTGGTTTGGCTGCGACTAAACGCAAAACGGAAGATAATTAATCTTTAAAGAGATACCTTTGGGCTCTTTGTCAACTGTAGTGGGTTGAAGAAAAGCTATGATCGAGAAAGGACAAATTTCGTCCTTTCTTTTTTGATGTTCAGAGCGATAAAAATCCGTTTTTTGAAGTTTTCAAAGTTCCGAAAACCAAAGGCATTGCGCTTGATAAGTTTGATAAGATTATTGGTTGCTTCCAGTTTGGCGTTTGAATAGGAGAATTGAAGAGCGTTGACGATTTTCTCTTTGTTCTTTAGAAAGGTTTTAAAGACAGTCTGAAAAAGAGGATGGACCTTCTTTAGATTGTCTTCAATGAGACCGAAAAATTTGTCAGCTTCCTTATTCTGAAAGTGAAAAAGCAAGAGCTGATAGAGCTGATAGTGGTGTTTCAAGTCTTCTGAATAGCTCAAAAGCTTGTCTAGGATTTCTTTATTGGTTAAGTGCATACGAAAAGTAGGGCGATAAAAACGCTTATCACTGAGTTTACGACTATCCTGTTGAATGAGCTTCCAGTAGCGCTTGATAGCCTTGTATTCATGGGATTTTCGCTCAAATTGATTCATGTTTTGTATAAATCTTATAGGACTTTTTTCTATAACAAAATAGGCTCCATAATATCCATAGGGGATTTACCCACTACAAATATTATATAGCTGAAAAGCTAAGCTCTAGAAAGGACAAATTTCTTTCTTTTTATATAGTTTATTTTTTGTTATATAACTTTACTATTATTTCCAAGTTTTTAGTGAAATTTCTCCGCTATTTAGCCAGATTTCTTTTCCGTTATCACATTGAACTAAAAGTTTACCACTTTCAGAGATATCTTTAGCAAGTCTCTTGTAGTCTTTTTGCCCTAGTGTGAAAGTGACTTCTTTTCCAAGAACGAATGACTGTTTTTTGTATAGGTATAATAGCTCTTCTGCTGGTGTTTCGAAGAAAGCACGCCATATTTCGATAATTAATTCATTTCTTGTTATAGGTGCTGGTACTTTAAATAAACTATCAGCTTTTTCTTTTAATTCCTGAGGGAAGTCTTTAATAGTGAAATTGATACCTACTCCAATAATGATATCTGTGACTAAGCCAGTTTCTACAGAGGTCATTGCTTCAGTAAGGATTCCTCCAATTTTATGATTTTTGAGGTAGATATCGTTGACCCATTTTATGTCGACATCTATTAAAGTTAGGTTCTTAATAGCTTTGTAGATAGCTCCAGCTACAAGTAGTGTGTAGGATGCTATTTTGTCATAGTGGACCTCATTTCTAACTCAAACGTCTCATACTTAATTCCACCATAAAAATCCGTTTTAGACTAATTTCCACTTTGGTCATCCAAGTGGAAGTTACTTTGAGAAGTTACCATGGAGATTAAATATCGAAAAATATTGTGAAATCTTTCCTTATATTCCCAAAGTGTGATATAATAGTTTCGAATAAAATAAATAAAGGGGTTTTTGTAACATGGCAAAACTTACTGTTAAAGACGTTGACTTGAAAGGTAAAAAAGTCCTCGTTCGTGTTGACTTCAACGTACCATTGAAAGATGGCGTAATCACTAACGACAACCGTATCACAGCAGCTCTTCCAACTATTAAGTACATCATCGAACAAGGTGGACGTGCAATTCTTTTCTCTCACCTTGGACGTGTGAAAGAAGAAGCTGATAAAGCTGGTAAATCACTTGCTCCTGTAGCAGCAGACTTGGCAGCTAAATTGGGCCAAGACGTTGTTTTCCCAGGTGTTACTCGTGGTGCTGAATTGGAAGCAGCTATCAACGCTCTTGAAGATGGACAAGTTCTCTTGGTTGAAAACACTCGTTACGAAGATGTTGACGGCAAGAAAGAATCTAAAAACGATCCTGAACTTGGTAAATACTGGGCATCACTTGGAGATGGTATCTTCGTAAACGATGCATTCGGTACAGCTCACCGTGCACACGCATCTAACGTTGGTATCTCAGCAAACGTTGAAAAAGCAGTTGCTGGTTTCCTTCTTGAAAACGAAATTGCCTACATCCAAGAAGCAGTTGAAACTCCAGAACGTCCATTCGTGGCTATCCTTGGTGGTTCAAAAGTATCTGACAAGATCGGTGTTATCGAAAACTTGCTTGAAAAAGCTGATAAAGTCCTTATCGGTGGTGGGATGACTTACACATTCTACAAAGCACAAGGTATCGAAATCGGTAACTCACTTGTAGAAGAAGACAAATTGGATGTTGCGAAAGCTCTTCTTGAAAAAGCAAACGGGAAATTGATCTTGCCAGTTGACTCAAAAGAAGCTAACGCATTTGCTGGTTACACTGAAGTGCGTGACACTGAAGGTGAAGCAGTTTCTGAAGGCTTCCTTGGTCTTGACATCGGTCCAAAATCTATCGCTAAATTTGACGAAGCTTTGACTGGTGCCAAAACAGTTGTATGGAACGGACCTATGGGTGTATTTGAAAACCCAGACTTCCAAGCTGGTACAATCGGTGTGATGGACGCTATCGTGAAACAACCAGGCGTTAAATCAATCATCGGTGGTGGTGATTCAGCTGCCGCAGCAATCAACCTTGGACGTGCAGACAAGTTCTCATGGATCTCTACTGGTGGTGGAGCATCAATGGAACTTCTTGAAGGTAAAGTATTGCCAGGTTTGGCTGCACTTACAGAAAAATAATTTCAGCCCGTTAGTCTCTACAAAATCCTGATTTTGTAGAAAAAGGAAGAAAACTGAAACGTTAACAAAAAGGTGGCTATGTCACCTTTTTGTGTTAGTGTAGGTATTTGTGACGCGGTGGTGGGGCATCAATGGAGCTTCTTGAAGGTAATACTCTTCGAAAATCTCTTCAAACCACGTCAACGTCGCCTTGCCGTACTCAAGTACAGCCTGCGGCTAGTTTCCTAGTTTGTTCTTTGATTTTCATTGAGTATAAAGTTCTTCCAGGACTTGCAGCCTTGACAGAAAAATAAGATTAACTAAATGAATCAAAGAAGAGAGGGATGAAAGTTCCTCTTTTCTTTTGCTCAAAATAAAAACGCTTCCTCTCAACTATTCCTCATAAAATCACCCAAATTATGATAAAATGGAAATAGAAAGTTGAGATTATGAGTTATTTTAAAAAATATAAATTCGATAAATCCCAGTTTAAACTTGGTATGCGAACTTTTAAAACAGGTATTGCTGTTTTCCTAGTTCTCTTGATTTTTGGCTTTTTTGGCTGGAAAGGTCTTCAAATTGGTGCTTTGACAGCTGTTTTTAGCCTGAGGGAGAGTTTTGATAAGAGTGTTCATTTTGGGACTTCGCGTATTCTAGGAAATAGTATTGGTGGCCTCTATGCCTTGGTTTTCTTCCTAATAAATAGTTTTTTCCACGAAGCCTTTTGGGTGACCTTGGTAGTTGTTCCAATCTGCACCATGTTAACCATTATGACAAATGTAGCCATGAATAACAAAGCAGGTGTTATTGGCGGTGTAGCAGCCATGTTAATCATTACCCTATCAATTCCGAGTGGAGAAACAATTTTGTACGTATTTGCGCGTGTATCGGAAACTTTTATGGGAGTTTTTGTCGCAATTCTCGTAAATTACGATATCGACCGCATTCGACTCTTTTTAGAGAAGAAAGAAAAATAATGTTACATTTTATAACATTATCAATTGACGTTTGTCTTTTTTTAGACTATAATAGACAGAAAGAAGGAAATTGTAAATGAAGGAAAAAGAATTTCGCCGAAATATGGCTGTTTTTCCTATCGGCAGTGTTATGAAGTTGACCGATCTATCGGCGCGCCAGATTCGTTATTATGAAGATCAAGAGTTGATTAAGCCTGATCGAAACGAAGGGAACCGTCGCATGTATTCCTTGAATGACATGGATCGTCTGCTTGAAATCAAAGATTATATCTCTGAAGGTTATAATATCGCTGCCATTAAGAAAAAATATGCTGAACGTGAAGCGAAATCCAAGAAAGCGGTTAGTCAGACTGAGGTGCGCCGTGCACTTCACAATGAACTCCTCCAACAGGGTCGCTTTGCTTCAGTACAGTCACCTTTTGGTCGCGGTTAGGCAACCGCAAGTAGTCATACATTAAGGAGAAAACTCATGCCAATCACAGCTGCAGATATTCGTCGTGAAGTCAAGGAAAAAAATGTTACCTTTATCCGTCTCATGTTCTCAGATATTTTGGGAACCATGAAAAACGTCGAAATTCCTGCTACAGATGAACAGTTAGATAAAGTCTTGTCAAACAAGGCTATGTTTGATGGATCTTCTATCGAAGGTTTTGTACGTATCAATGAGTCGGATATGTACTTGTACCCAGACTTGGATACATGGACAGTCTTCCCCTGGGGAGATGAAAATGGAAGTGTTGCAGGTTTGATCTGTGATGTCTATACAACAGAAGGTGAACCATTTGCAGGAGACCCTCGTGGCAATTTGAAGCGTGCTCTTCGTCACATGGAGGAAGTAGGATTCAAGTCCTTCAACCTTGGTCCAGAGCCAGAATTCTTCCTATTTAAGTTGGATGAAAATGGAGACCCAACACTTGAAGTGAATGACAAGGGTGGCTACTTTGATTTGGCGCCTACTGACCTTGCGGACAATACACGTCGTGAGATTGTCAATGTCTTGACCAAAATGGGATTTGAAGTAGAAGCAAGTCACCATGAGGTTGCGGTTGGACAGCATGAGATTGATTTCAAGTACGATGAAGTTCTCCGTGCTTGTGATAAGATTCAAATCTTTAAACTTGTTGTTAAAACCATTGCTCGCAAACATGGTCTTTATGCAACCTTTATGGCCAAACCAAAATTTGGTATTGCTGGATCAGGTATGCACTGTAATATGTCCTTGTTTGATACAGAAGGAAACAATGCCTTCTTTGATCCAAATGATCCAAAAGGAATGCAGTTGTCAGAAACAGCCTACCATTTCCTTGGCGGTTTGATCAAACATGCCTACAACTATACTGCCATCATGAACCCAACGGTTAACTCATACAAACGTTTGGTTCCGGGTTATGAAGCGCCTGTTTACATTGCTTGGGCTGGTCGTAACCGTTCGCCACTTGTGCGCGTGCCTGCTTCACGTGGTATGGGAACTCGTCTTGAGTTGCGTTCAGTGGATCCGATGGCAAACCCATACATCGCTATGGCGGTTCTTTTGGAAGTTGGTTTGCATGGTATTGAAAATAAAATCGAAGCGCCAGCTCCTATCGAAGAAAATATCTACATCATGACAGCAGAAGAGCGTAAGGAAGCTGGTATTACAGACCTTCCATCAACTCTTCACAACGCTTTGAAAGCTCTGACTGAAGATGAAGTTGTCAGAGCAGCTCTGGGAGAACATATCTATACTAGTTTCCTTGAAGCCAAGCGAATCGAATGGGCAAGTTATGCAACCTTCGTTTCACAATGGGAAATTGATAATTATTTAGACCTTTACTAATACTAATATAGAAGAAAGATTGCCTGAGGGCGGTCTTTTTTTCTTGTATTTTATATCGAGGTGTGATATATTTTATATAACGAAGTGCGATATATCGAATTTAATAGGAGGTGAATGCAAATGGAATTAACGGATAAGATTCGTCGAGTTTATCTTCCGATGACGGAAACGGGTTTTTATATCTTGTTCTGTCTGCAAAAGGAAGGTCATGGTTATAGTATTACGCAAAAGGTCAAGGAGATGACAGATTCTCAAGTTTCGATTAGTCCTGGGACTATGTATGGAACCTTGTCAAAAATGGAAAAGGATGGTTTGATTTCCTTTGTCCGCGAAGAGGAAAAGCGTAAAATCTATCAGATTACAGACTTGGGACGCAAAGTCTTAGAGATTGAATTGAAACGTATTGAACGACTCTACAGAAATAGTCGGGAGGAAAGATGATGGAAAAGAAAGTTGTTTATCGAATTTTTACAATTGCGGATTATGAGAGGGAGGCTTTATATCTTAGAAAAATGCATGCTAAGGGCTGGAAACTTAGAAAAGTAAGTTATTCTATCTTATTGTTTGCAGTTAAGTATACCTTTGAAAAATGTCAGCCTGAGCAAGTATCTTATCAGTTGGACTTTTATCCCATGAAAAAATCAGATAGAGCCTCCTATTTACAATTATTTAAAGACTGTGGCTGGGAGCATATTACAGACTTTAATGGGTTTTCCTACTTTAGAAAGCTTCATTCTGAAATTGAATCGAATGCAGAATTTGAAATCTATAATGACGCTGCTGGGAAGTTAGCTATGGTCAAACGGATTTTAACGAGGCGGATGCTTCCTATTTTGCTTCTCTTTTTAGCTCTACTACCGGTTTTCTCAAAGTTTGTCAGTGGAGGTAGTTCTTTCAGTTGGGTAGTGTTTTTGATTTTCATAATAGATTGGGTTTTATTGATAGTTTTTGCGATTCAGATTTCTTATATTTTTTGGAGCTTGTTTCAAAAATGGAAAGAATTATCTGACAAATAAAACCATGTATGTTTTCTGATTTGGAGGTAAGGTAATGAATAGCAAAGTACAATTTCGGTTTTTCACCATTGTTGATTTGGACAAGGAAGAAGAATATTTACATGAGATGCATTTGAAAGGTTGGAGGTATAGAACGAGTCGTTTTGGTTTGTTCTATTTTGACCAATGTCAACCAGACGATGTCATCTACTGTATCTATGATTCTAGATTTCTTAAAAAATATAAGCATGAACTGCAAGATTTTAGAAATAGCGGTTGGGAATTGATAGAAGCAGGTTCTTGTTCGGTTCTTCGTAAATCATCTTTTGATTTACTTCCGGAGGATATGAGCAAGGGTCTTAGATGGGAAGTTATGCGATCTAGACTTCGTTCCTGTACAGCTACTTTCTTAGGCGGTCTTGTTGTTTGTATGAGTTTGTTTCGAGAAGAACTGTCGCAACCTTTCTCTGTCATTTTTGTTCTATATGCCTTTATGATTTCTTATCTAATCTATGGTTATTTCAGACTAAAAAGGAAATATCAAGTAGATGGAAGGTGAGTTTCTCGGTCTTCAGACCGATTTTTAGCACTCTTGGCAAAAGAGTGCTAATTTTTTGAGTTTTTATCTTGACATTCTCTTTTAAGGGTGTATAATAGAATCATGAGTTAGCACTTGAGTATGTTGAGTGCTAATCGATCAGACAGAGAGGAGTGATGAGGTGGTTACAGAGCGTCAGCAGGATATTTTAAATCTGATTATTGACATCTTTACCAAAACGCACGAACCTGTCGGATCCAAAGCCTTGCAAGAGTCTATTAACTCTAGCAGTGCAACCATTCGTAATGACATGGCGGCTTTAGAAAAGCAAGGTTTGCTTGAGAAGGCTCATACTTCAAGCGGTCGCATGCCAAGTGTTGCTGGTTTTCAGTACTATGTGAAACACTCACTGGATTTTGACCGACTGGCTGAAAATGAGGTTTACGAGATTGTCAAAGCCTTTGATCAGGAATTCTTCAAATTGGAGGATATTCTGCAAGAGGCTGCTAATCTACTGACAGACTTGAGTGGCTGTACGGTAGTAGCACTGGATGTTGAGCCCAGCAAGCAACGGTTGACAGCCTTTGATATCGTTGTTTTGGGGCAACATACAGCCTTGGCAGTATTCACCCTAGACGAGTCGCGAACGGTTACCAGTCAGTTTCTGATTCCAAGGAACTTTTTGCAGGAGGACTTGCTGAAGCTGAAGAGCATCATTCAGGAACGTTTCCTCGGCCACACCGTTTTAGATATTCACTACAAGATTCGGACGGAGATTCCGCAGATTATCCAGCGTTACTTTACAACAACGGACAATGTTATCGATCTCTTTGAACACATTTTTAAGGAAATGTTCAACGAAAACATTGTAGTGGCGGGCAAGGTAAATCTCTTGAATTTTGCTAATCTGGCAGCTTATCAGTTCTTTGATCAACCGCAAAAGGTGGCTCTGGAGATTCGTGAGGGGATGCATGAGGATCAGATGCAAAATGTCCGAGTTGCGGACAGTCAAGAGTCCTGTCTAGCTGACCTAGCGGTGATTAGTAGCAAGTTCCTCATTCCTTATCGCGGAGTTGGAATTCTAGCCATTATCGGTCCGGTTAATCTGGATTACCAACAGCTAATCAACCAAGTCAATGTGGTCAATCGTGTTTTGACCATGAAGTTGACAGATTTTTACCGCTACCTCAGCAGTAATCATTACGAAGTACATTAAGATTGAAATCATTAAAGGAGGCGAAAATGGCCCAAGATATAAAAAATGAAGAAGTAGAAGAAGTTCAAGAAGAGGAAGTTGTGGAAACGGTAGAAGAAACAACTCCTGAGAAGTCTGAATTGGACTTGGCAAATGAACGTGCAGATGAATTTGAAAACAAATACCTTCGCGCTCATGCAGAAATGCAAAACATTCAACGCCGTGCCAATGAAGAGCGTCAAAACTTGCAACGTTATCGTAGCCAGGATTTGGCAAAAGCGATTCTCCCTTCTTTGGACAACCTTGAGCGTGCACTCGCAGTTGAAGGTTTGACAGATGATGTGAAGAAGGGCTTGGAAATGGTGCAAGAAAGTTTGATTCATGCTTTGAAAGAAGAAGGAATCGAAGAAATCGCAGCTGACGGTGAATTTGACCATAACTACCATATGGCCATCCAAACTCTTCCAGCAGACGATGAACACCCAGCAGATACCATCGCCCAAGTCTTCCAAAAAGGCTACAAACTCCATGACCGCATCCTACGCCCAGCCATGGTAGTGGTGTATAACTAAGATACAAAGCCCGTAAAAAGCTCACAGTAAAAATAGGAGATTGACGAAGTGTTCGATGAACACAAGAAAATCTATCTTTTTTACTCAGAGCTTAGGGCGTGTTCGATTAGGCAATTCTGACGGTAGCTGAAGCAACTTGTCAGAAAACGGCAATCGCTATGGCGTTTGCCTAGCCTCCTTACTAACTCGTCGTCGAAATAAAATCGATTTCGACTCCTCGTGTCGCAATTTACATAATAGAAAACTTGTCCGAAACGACACTAAACTATGAAAGAAAGATAAGAGGCAAGCCGGAGGCTTGCAAGGAAGATATTTCCCACCGTGGTGAAAGTTTCAGTAGCAAAAGCTACTGAAACAGGGGATTTTTGAGACAATAGGCTCAAAAATAAGTGATGAAATCCCGAAGGGAGTTGCTCACGTCCCCACCACTTAAGGGAAATATCAAAAAATCAAAATTCGAATTAAAATTTAAGGAGAAAAACACATGTCTAAAATTATCGGTATTGACTTAGGTACAACAAACTCAGCAGTTGCAGTTCTTGAAGGAACTGAAAGCAAAATCATCGCAAACCCAGAAGGAAACCGCACAACTCCATCTGTAGTCTCATTCAAAAACGGCGAAATCATCGTTGGTGACGCTGCGAAACGTCAAGCAGTCACAAACCCAGATACAGTTATCTCTATTAAATCTAAAATGGGAACTTCTGAAAAAGTTTCTGCTAACGGAAAAGAATACACTCCACAAGAAATCTCAGCTATGATTCTTCAATATTTGAAAGGCTACGCTGAAGACTACCTTGGTGAAAAAGTAACCAAGGCAGTTATCACAGTTCCAGCTTACTTCAACGATGCTCAACGTCAAGCAACAAAAGACGCTGGTAAAATCGCTGGTCTTGAAGTAGAACGTATCGTCAACGAACCAACTGCAGCAGCTCTTGCTTACGGTTTGGATAAGACTGACAAAGAAGAAAAAATCTTGGTATTTGACCTTGGTGGTGGTACATTCGACGTCTCTATCCTTGAATTGGGTGACGGTGTCTTCGACGTATTGTCAACTGCAGGGGACAACAAACTTGGTGGTGATGACTTTGACCAAAAAATCATCGATCACTTGGTAGCAGAATTCAAGAAAGAAAACGGTATTGACTTGTCTACTGACAAGATGGCGATGCAACGTTTGAAAGATGCGGCTGAAAAAGCGAAGAAAGATCTTTCTGGTGTAACTTCAACACAAATCAGCTTGCCATTCATCACTGCAGGTGAGGCTGGACCTCTTCACTTGGAAATGACTTTGACTCGTGCGAAATTTGACGATTTGACTCGTGACCTTGTTGAACGTACAAAAGTTCCAGTTCGTCAAGCCCTTTCAGATGCAGGTTTGAGCTTGTCAGAAATCGACGAAGTTATCCTTGTTGGTGGTTCAACTCGTATCCCAGCCGTTGTCGAAGCTGTTAAGGCTGAAACTGGTAAAGAACCAAACAAATCAGTAAACCCTGATGAAGTAGTTGCTATGGGTGCGGCAATCCAAGGTGGTGTCATCACTGGTGATGTCAAAGACGTTGTCCTTCTTGACGTAACACCATTGTCACTTGGTATTGAAACAATGGGTGGTGTCTTCACAAAACTCATCGACCGCAACACAACAATTCCAACATCTAAATCACAAGTCTTCTCAACTGCGGCAGACAACCAACCAGCCGTTGATATCCACGTTCTTCAAGGTGAACGCCCAATGGCAGCAGATAACAAGACTCTTGGACGTTTCCAATTGACTGATATCCCAGCTGCACCTCGTGGAATTCCTCAAATCGAAGTAACATTTGACATCGATAAGAATGGTATCGTGTCTGTTAAAGCTAAAGACCTTGGAACTCAAAAAGAACAAACAATTGTGATCCAATCGAACTCAGGTTTGACTGACGAAGAAATTGACCGCATGATGAAAGATGCAGAAGCTAACGCTGAAGCAGATAAGAAACGTAAAGAAGAAGTTGACCTTCGTAACGAAGTAGACCAAGCTATCTTCGCAACTGAAAAGACTATCAAGGAAACTGAAGGCAAAGGATTCGACACAGAACGTGAAGCTGCCCAAGCTGCCCTTGATGACCTTAAGAAAGCGCAAGAAGATAACAACTTGGACGACATGAAAGCAAAACTTGAAGCATTGAACGAAAAAGCTCAAGGCCTTGCTGTTAAACTCTACGAACAAGCCGCAGCAGCGCAACAAGCTCAAGCAGGAGCAGAAGGCGCACAAGCAACAGGAAACGCAGGCGATGACGTCGTAGACGGAGAGTTTACGGAAAAATAAGATGCAAAGCCCGTTAAAACCTCACAGTGAAAATAGGAAATCTGACGCAGAAACTTTAGTTTCTAGAAAGATTTGTCTTTTTCACCAAGAGGTTAGGGCGTGCTCGATTCGGTAAGATGTTGAGGCGTTAAGAAAACGAAAGAAAAATAGGAAGCCATCGCCTTGTGCGATGCACAAAAGATGGCTTATCTTTTTTCCGAAGTTTTTAGCCGAAACTCAGTTAAGCCTAACTCGTTAAGAATGACAAATGGCTAAAGAGTTTGTCATTCGACTGCAATCGCTATGGCGACTTGCCTAAACGCCTTACTAGTTCAAAAACAAAGTATAATCGACTTTGTTTTTGAACGTCGTAATGATAGGAAGAAATCCAGAGGTTGCAACCCAGCCTCTGTTTTTCGATAAAAAGGATCTGAACCTGATTTATTTGGGGTTTGTCTTGTCAATATATAAAGAAAGGAATTGAACCCGACCTAAATGGTGGTTCGATTCAGAACATCAATAGAAAGGAACAAGGGTGTTCGTAACTGAACACGGGCTACGGACTGTGCCAAAAAGATAGTTTTTTCTAGGACGCAAGCGTCCGTCGTCAAAACTCCTATTTTGGCTGTGTCCGTTTGACGCCCTTTGTATCTTGAATTATGAACAATACTGAATTTTATGATCGTCTGGGGGTGTCAAAAAACGCTTCGGCAGACGAAATCAAAAAAGCTTATCGTAAGCTTTCGAAAAAATATCACCCAGATATCAATAAGGAGCCTGGTGCTGAGGAAAAGTACAAGGAAGTTCAGGAAGCCTATGAGACTTTGAGTGACGACCAAAAACGTGCTGCCTATGACCAATACGGTGCTGCTGGAGCCAACGGTGGTTTTGGTGGAGCTGGCGGTTTCGATGGGGCAGGAGGCTTCGGTGGGGCAGGAGGCTTCGGTGGTTTTGAGGATATTTTTTCAAGTTTCTTTGGCGGAGGCGGAGCTTCGCGCAATCCAAACGCTCCTCGTCAGGGGGATGACCTCCAGTATCGTGTGAACTTGACCTTTGAAGAAGCTATTTTTGGAGCTGAAAAAGAAGTTAAGTACAACCGTGAAGCTAGCTGTCGTACATGTAATGGTTCTGGTGCTAAGCCAGGAACAAGTCCAGTCACTTGTGGACGCTGTCATGGCGCTGGTGTCATTAACGTTGATACGCAGACTCCGCTTGGTATGATGCGTCGCCAAGTAACCTGTGATGTCTGTCATGGTCGCGGAAAAGAAATCAAAGATCCATGTACAACTTGTCACGGAACAGGTCATGAAAAACAAGCGCATAGCGTACATGTCAAAATCCCTGCTGGTGTGGAAACAGGTCAACAAATTCGCCTAGCAGGTCAAGGTGAAGCAGGATTTAACGGTGGACCTTATGGTGACTTGTATGTAGTAGTTTCTGTGGAAGCTAGCGACAAGTTTGAACGTGAAGGAACGACTATCTTCTACAATCTCAACCTCAACTTTGTCCAAGCAGCTCTTGGTGATACAGTTGATATCCCAACGGTTCACGGTGATGTTGAATTGGTTATCCCAGAGGGAACTCAGACTGGTAAGAAATTCCGTTTACGTGGTAAGGGAGCTCCGAGCCTTCGTGGTGGTGTAGTTGGTGACCAATACGTTACTGTCAATGTCGTAACACCGACAGGCTTGAACGACCGCCAAAAAGCAGCCTTGAAAGAATTCGCAGCTGCGGGTGATTTAAAAGTCAATCCAAAGAAAAAAGGCTTCTTTGACCATATTAAAGATGCTTTTGAAGGAGAATAAAGCAAAAAGAGCTGTCGGGCTCTTTTTACTTTATAGATTTTTTAAGACTTTCCTAAGTAATGACGGACGGTAGCGACCTCCTTCGAAGTTCCATACCTAAACTTTGAACCTAAGTCTTAAAGTTTCCAAACAGCTGAAACCAAGCTGTTTCAGCTGTTTTCATTACGGCAGAAAGTCTTCGATTTAGTTGTGAAATGGTGAATGATACTCTTCAAACCACGTCAGCGTCGGCTTGTCATGGGTATGGTTACTGACTTCGNNCTCAAAACAGTGTTTTGAGTTGACTTCGTCAGTTCTATCCACAACCTTAAAACGGTGTTTTGAGCAGTCTGTGCCTAGCTTTCTAGTTTGCTTTTTGATTTTTATTGAGTATGAGTTACCTAAATTATGATGCATAGTTGATGGGATATATATAGTAGATTGAAATATAATATGAACAAATTGATAAGAGGATTTTAAAGTAATCTCTAACAATGCTTTAGAAACTATGATGTGCTATTCTAAATTCAATTCACTATAACTTGTTTACCTTTTAAAAAAGAGCCGAGTGGCTCTTTTACTTATCTTCAAGTTCCTGTGTTTCTTTAATCACAGCTAGTCTAGTCTGGATATCCTTTTCCACGACCTTAAACTTGTAAGTCAGGTCTTCTTGATATTCCTTGATGAGTTCTTTTTGCTGGTCGATGATTTGCAGGCTGTTTTGGATAATATCCACATCATCCTTGATAGCTTGAACGCGGTCAGTTGTATTCAAGACTTCATCTGTGATGGTTTGGCGATTTTTTGTGACCAGATAACTTCCGGCTGCGGCTCCTGCAAATAGCAGTAGGTTGGATAATTTCATGGTAACTCCTTAGGCGTTTTTGATGGTTTCAGCGACTTGAGCGAGTTTGTCAAAGTCAGGTTCGTGGGCGATAAAATCAATCTTGAGGTCATCGTCCGCACTGTAGCGAGGCACGAGGTGAACGTGGGTATGAAAGACGGTTTGACCTGCGATTTCTTCACAGTTAGCAATGATATTCATACCAGCAGCCTTGGTAGCTTTCATGACTTTTTGAGCTACTTTTGGTACTTGGGCAAAGAGTTGGCTGGCGCTAGTAGCGTTCATTTCCAAAAGATTGCGATAGTGTTCTTTTGGCACGACTAAGGTGTGTCCTGGTGTCACTTGAGAAATATCCAGAAAGGCAAGAACCTGCTCATCTTCATATACTTTTGAAGCAGGAATTTCCCCTGCGATGATTTTACAAAAAATGCAATCTGACATAAAATCTACCTCTACTGTATTGAATTTTGATATAATATAGCTACATTATACCAGATTTGGAGAAAATATGTTAGAAATTAAAAACCTGACAGGTGGCTATGTCCATGTCCCTGTCTTGAAAGATGTGTCTTTTACTGTTGAAAGTGGGCAGCTGGTCGGTTTGATTGGTCTCAATGGTGCTGGGAAATCGACGACAATCAATGAGATTATTGGTCTGTTGACACCTTATAGTGGCTCCATCAATATCAATGGCCTGACCCTGCAAGAAGATGCGACTAGCTATCGCAAGCAAATTGGTTACATTCCTGAGACACCTAGCTTGTATGAGGAATTGACCCTCAGAGAGCATATCGAAACGGTTGCCATGGCTTATGGTATTGAGCAGAAAGTGGCTTTTGATCGAGTAGAACCTTTGTTAAAAATGTTCCGTCTGGACCAGAAATTGGACTGGTTCCCTGTTCATTTTTCAAAAGGGATGAAGCAGAAAGTCATGATTATCTGTGCTTTTGTGGTGGATCCGAGTCTTTTCATCGTGGATGAGCCTTTCCTTGGTCTTGATCCGCTGGCTATTGCAGACTTGATTCAGCTTTTGGAAGTGGAAAAGCAAAAGGGTAAGTCTATTCTCATGAGTACTCACGTGCTGGATTCAGCGGAAAAGATGTGTGATGCCTTTGTTATTCTCCACAAGGGAGAGATGCGTGCCAAAGGCAATCTCCTGCAACTGCGCGAAGCCTTTGATATGCCTGAGGCTAGTTTGAATGATATTTACTTGGCTCTGACCAAAGAGGAGGAGCTATGAAAGACTTGTTTTTAAAGAGAAAGCAGGCTTTTCGTAAGGAGTGTCTTGGTTATCTGCGCTATGTTCTCAATGACCACTTTGTCTTGTTCCTGCTTGTCTTGCTGGGTTTTTTAGCCTACCAGTACAGTCAACTCTTACAACATTTTCCTGAAAATCATTGGCCTATTCTTTTGTTTGTAGGAATTACGTCTGTTTTACTTTTGCTTTGGGGAGGAATTGCCACCTATATGGAGGCTCCAGACAAGCTCTTTCTCTTGGTCGGAGAAGAGGAAATCAAGCTCCATCTCAAGCGTCAAACTGGCATTTCCCTAGTCTTTTGGCTCTTTGTGCAGACCCTTTTCTTGCTGTTATTTACGCCTTTATTTTTAGCAATGGGTTATGGCTTGCCTGTTTTTCTGGTCTATGTGCTTTTATTGGGGGTAGGAAAATATTTCCTCTTTCGTCAAAAGGCCAGCAAATTTTTTACTGAAACTGGACTAGACTGGGATTATGTCATTTCCCAAGAAAGCAAGCGTAAGCAAGTCTTGCTTCGTTTCTTTGCCCTCTTTACGCAGGTCAAGGGGATTTCAAACAGCGTCAAGCGTCGTGCCTATCTGGACTTTATCCTAAAGGCTGTTCAGAAGGCCCCTGGGAAGATTTGGCAAAATCTCTATCTGCGTTCTTATCTACGAAATGGAGACCTCTTTGCGCTCAGTCTCCGTCTTCTCTTGCTTTCCATACTGGCGCAGGTTTTTATCGAGCAAGCTTGGATTGCGACAGCAGTGGTGGTTCTCTTTAACTACCTCTTGCTCTTCCAGTTGCTGGCCCTCTATCATGCCTTTGACTACCAGTATTTGACCCAACTCTTTCCACTGGACAAGGGGCAAAAGGAAAAAGGCTTACAGGCTGTAGTCCGAGGATTGACCATTTTTGTTTTACTTGTGGAATTAGTTGTCGGGTTGATTACCTTCCAAGAAAAACTGGCCCTTCTAGCCTTACTGGGAGCTGGTTTGGTTTTACTAGTCTTGTATTTGCCTTATCAGGTAAAACGTCAGATGCAGGACTAACATTGCCTATATGACACTAAAAAAGAAGTTGAGTTCAGTCTGTCTCAGCTTCTTTTATTTTCTACAGGATAATGGTTGGTCCGTAGAGACTCAACTTGGTCTTGACTTGGTCAAAGTGGAAGCGGTCATAGGCCCGCCAAGCGGCGCGAGTTGGAGCATCTGGATTGAGAGCACTGAGTCCCATGAGAAGGCTGGAAGTCTGGTAAAATTTTTCCAGTTCAATCAAGACTCGATTATCCACTGTCTCAGACTTGGCTAGAAAACCAAGAATAGAGTTTAGCTGCTCCTGAAAGCGGACGTCGTCAGCGCTTGCCTGTTTGCATGCTTGGTAGGCTTTGTTTAAGTCAGTAATCAAAGTCTGAGCTCTTTTGATAGGGTCTGTATCTGTCATGAGAATTCCTCCTTTAATCTTGGTGCCAGTCTTGTTTCTAGCAACTGTGTTTTGATACTGTCAGTTTATCACTTTTATCTCCTTTTTCACCATCAAATCTTTAATTGTTCTTGAAATTTCCTGAATGGTACTGTTAAGATTTTATGATAAAATAGTGGTAAGATTATCATGCTTATTTGAGGAACAAGATACCTTTCAGGAGCGTTAAAGGCCTGTTTAGGATTGGGTGGGCTTGTATCATAGTATTTTTGCTATTCTATTTTTAGGAAGAAATCGAAACAAGGAGAGTAAGAAGATGAGAATATTTGTTTTAGAAGATGATTTTTCCCAACAGACTAGGATTGAAACGACGATTGAGAAACTCTTGAAGGAGCATCATATCACTCCCAGCTCTTTTGAAGTTTTTGGTAAGCCAGACCAGCTGCTGGCAGAGGTGCATGAGAAGGGAGCCCATCAGCTATTCTTTTTGGATATTGAGATTCGAAATGAGGAGATGAAGGGTCTGGAAGTGGCTAGAAAGATTCGGGATCGGGATCCTTATGCCCTGATTGTCTTTGTGACGACTCACTCGGAGTTTATGCCCCTGTCCTTTCGCTACCAAGTGTCTGCTTTGGACTATATTGATAAGGCCTTGTCAGCTGAGGAGTTTGAGTCTCGGATCGAGACAGCCCTCCTCTATGCCAATAGTCAAGATAGTAAGAGTCTGGCGGAAGATTGCTTTTACTTTAAATCAAAATTTGCCCAATTTCAGTATCCTTTTCAAGAGGTTTACTATCTCGAAACATCGCCCAGAGCCCATCGTGTTATTCTCTATACCAAGACAGACAGATTGGAATTTACAGCGAGTTTAGAGGAGGTTTTCAAGCAGGAACCCCGTCTCTTGCAGTGCCATCGCTCTTTTCTCATCAATCCTGCCAATGTAGTTCGTTTGGATAAGAAAGAAAAACTCCTTTTCTTTCCCAATGGGGGAAGCTGTATGATAGCGCGTTATAAGGTCAGGGAAGTATCTGAGGCTATCAATAACTTACATTGAGTGAGGTGCTGGAATGGAATTAGTTTGGAAGATAGTATATGTGTTTTTGATATCTGGATTGGAATTGTTTATATTTTTTAAGGTGGATGGAATTGTTCTAACTCTGGAGAGAGTTTTTAAGTCCTTTCTTTTTAAGCTACTTTTAGCAGTTGTTTTTGTAACGATTAGCTATATAGTAGGAAATACTTACCTATCTTATTTTATGGAACCCTTGTACGGCATTGGTTTATCTTTCTTATTGTTAAGAGGGCTTCCTAAAAAACTACTCTTCTTTTATGGTCTCTTTCCAATGATGTTGGTGAATCTTTTTTTCAGGGTAGTCTCCTATTTTGTGCTTCCATTTTTGGGGCAAGGGCATGTGTATGATGACCGCTCTTTTATTTGGTTATGTATAAAAATTTTCATTTGCTTTATTTCTCTAGCCTTTTTGAAATGGTTAGACTATGATTTTACTAGTTTGAGAAGGGAGATTCTCGATAAAGGTTTTCAAAAGTCCCTGACTAAGATTAACTGGATAATGGGGGCTTACTATCTAGTGATGCAAAGTCTGTCTTATTTTGAAAATGTACAAGGTATTCAATCAACGACTGTTCGCCATCTGATTCTAGTGTTTTACCTACTCTTTTTTATGGGGATTATCAAGAAGCTGGATACCTATTTGAAGGACAAACTCCATGAGAGACTGGACCAAGAACAGGCCTTGCGCTACAGAGATATGGAACGCTATAGTCGGCATATAGAGGAACTTTACAAGGAAGTACGGAGTTTTCGCCATGACTACACCAACCTCTTGACCAGTTTACGTCTGGGCATTGAAGAGGAGGATATGGAGCAGATAAAAGAGGTCTACGACTCTGTCTTAAAGGATTCTAGTGAAAAATTGCAGGACAATAAATATGACCTGGGCCGATTGGTGAATATTCGTGATAAAGCCCTCAAAAGTCTCCTAGCAGGAAAGTTTTTAAAAGCCAGAGATAAGAACATTGTCTTTAATGTAGAAGTTCCAGAGGAGATTCAGGTAGAGGGGATGAGTCTACTTGATTTTCTAACCATTGTGTCTATCCTTTGTGACAACGCTATTGAAGCCAGTGCAGAGGCTAGTCAACCTCATGTTTCAATCGCCTTTTTAAAAAATGGGGCACAGGAGACCTTTATCATCGAAAATGCCATCAAAGAAGAGGGTATAGACATTTCTGAGATTTTCTCCTTTGGAGCCAGTTCTAAAGGGGAGGAGAGAGGAGTTGGTCTCTATACCGTTATGAAGATTGTGGCAAGTCATCCTAATACCAGTCTAAATACCACCTGCCAAAATCAAGTCTTTCGTCAGGTTTTAACAGTTCACTCGATGTCAGTTGATGATTAGAAGACTTGTGGAAAGAAGTACTGCCTGCAGTCATCAATTAAAATGCCATAGTATATGAGGTACCCTATATGAATAAGAAATCCTTTTTTATCATCTGTTCTACGTTGATCATAGCATCGAATCTTCTCATGCTTTCCGTTGTGAACAAGGGAGAAGAAACAGGGAGCAATCTGTTTGTGATTGCTATAGCCTGTGTTTTATTACCAGCATTTTTATATGCGGTTGAAAATCAACTGACTTCATTGGTAAGAGTAGAATCAATACTCCTGATTCAGTTGACAGTTATATCCCTACTCCGTCTTATCAACAGAATAGGGAGTACGCCTGAAATCCTCAACATTATCATTACCCTTATCGCTTTGGCAAGTGGGACAGCTGCTATCCTTGTTGCGATCATGAGAATATATGAGAACAGACGGAAGTAAGGCTGAATAGCTTTCGATGTATTTTCACATTGTTAAATTCCCCTAGGGCAAGTATGTTTTTCATGCTTGCTTTTTAAATTTTTTACAATTCAAGATGTTTTGATGACCATTTGTGATTTGGATGGAAAATTTTAAAAAATAGTAGTATACTAACCTTATTAAGGTTGTAATAGGACGAAAGTAAAAAGAGGTATTCCTCGTGAATGCAAAAACAATGTTACAATTGGCTATTATGCTTGCTTAAAGACTTGAGCTTGTGTACTTGGAGGTAATTATGGATTTCAAAAGTTTTCTTATTGTTTTTGTTGTTGGTATGTTTGTTTCTTTTATTACTTCTTTAATTAGGGAAAAATTTTTAAAATCTCCAAAGAAGAATAAAGATAGATCTAATTAGATAAAGAGATTTTTTATCGCTAGTTTAATCTACAGGGGAGTTTCTTTAATATTGTTTCGCCTGTCAAAATGATATGTGATAGCAGGATAAAAAATCTACAAATTAAGTTGGTATCAATATGGTGTAAAGGGCAAGTATGTTTTTCATGCTTGCTTTTTAAATTTTTAACAATTCAAGATGTTTTGATGACCATTCGTGATTTGAGTGTTCCAAGGATAAAACGAGTGATATACTAACAGTGTAAAGGTTCTAGTTCAACAAACATTTAGGAGGAAATCTTATGAAGAAAAAAATACTTGTCATTTTCATCTTGTATCTAATCATGTCCATCTTTCTATATCCGCTTAGGGAGAGTGCTTGGTATCAGCTATTTTATACCATAGCCTATGTGATTGCAGTTATGATCTATTTTGCTATCAATAAAAAGAAAGGAGCAAAGAAATGAAAACTTTTCTTGCTAAAAAACGGAATATCTTCCTTACGAGACTGTTCCTAGGCCAGTTGCCTTTGCTTGTCTCTACTTATCTATTTCTATCTCGTCAGTTTTTAAATTTTTCCTTGGTTTTCCAATTTCTTTTAGTGATTATTAACTTAGCTTCCATTTTGGTCACTGTTTACCTCACTAGGGAAATGAGGATAAGAGAGTTTGAAGATGATGATTTGGTTAGTCCTAGAACCAATCAACTCATGTTTATCGGCTTGACAGGTTTTATGTCTATTATTTGTTTGTATAGAGGTATCACAGCTGGAGAATTCTATCAACAATTAATTGCATATATTGGCGCCATTCTCTGCTTGCTTATCATGCTTCTGCTCATTTGGGGCTTGAAGTATTATAAAAAGTAGAGGAAGAGCTTTCTTCTTAATATGGAACTAGTCTATAGTCTGACAAGAGGAGGTCATCATGTATAAACACTTATTTTTCCTAGATTCAAAAACCTTAGACTGGTTGACGCCCTATATTCTAGTCTTGGCTTCTGACACCATTGCCTTTAATGTTTTTGTGCTAACTTTTGTGTCTGCGGTGGTCTTTAATTTCCTGAATCCTATGCTAGCTTTAATGGCTATCTTCTTAGGGGCTGGTTATGTGGTCGGATTTTGGTTACTCAAATGGTTTGTTTTGGAAAGACTAGATCTAAAGAATGACGTGTAGGAAGTCTGTTTGGTGAGGAGGATAGCTTTATGGCCATTTTCAATAAGTGTCATGCCTTGTTTTAGGGATTTTTAGTATTTGCAATCATTGGTACAGTGGGATATTCCGTCAATCAAGGGGATTATTTTCAACACCAGTACACATTCATTATTATAAAGAGTCTCTTGCTTTTCCTTAGTTTTGGCTATGCGAAATGGTTTGACATGATTTCTTTTGGGATGTTAAGCAGGAAACAACTCTTGCTGTTCATTGGAATTTTTCTTCTCACTGTGCTTGTAAGTATTAGCTATCATGCTTTTTTCTCAGTTGTTTCTGGTGCTTCGGTTCAACACCTTGAGGAAGCTAGTAAAGGACTTTCGCTTTCTTTTATTGTTAGTGCTACAGTTTTGGCACCTATCCAGGAGGAATTCATGTTTAGAGGGCTTCTTCAAGGTGCAGTTTTTGATAATTCTTGGCTGGGGCTTGTACTGACTTCCTCTCTCTTTTCTTTCATGCATGAACCTTATGATGTCCCTTCGTTTTTCTATTATCTACTTGGAGGCTTGTTGCTGGGCTTTGCTTATAAAAAGAGCCAAAACCTATGGGTTTCTACTCTAGTCCATATGTTTTACAACAGTTTGCAACTCTTAACTTATATTTAATGAAAATCAAAGAGCAAACTAGGAAACTAGCCGCAGGTTGCTCAAAACAGTGTTTTAAGGTTGTGGATAGAACTGACGAAGTCAGCTCAAAACATGGTTTTGAGGTTGTAGATGAAACTGACGAAGTCAGTCACATATATAATCCAAGGCGACGTTGACGAGTATAAAATGGTTTGTTTTGGAAAGGTTAGAGCTAAAGGATGACTTGTAGGGAAGTCTGTTTGTTGAGGAGGATAGTTTTATGGAGTTTTTTGATAAATTTCATGCCTTGTGCTTTGGATTTTTAGTACTACTAATCGTTATTACAGTTCCTTATACGATTAACCACGGGGATTTTTTTCAAAATGAATCTGAATTGATTATTGTAAGTCTTCTAGTAACCTCGCTGAGTGTTGCTTATGCTAGAAAGTTTGAAATGATTTCTTTTGGGATGTTAAGCAAGAAACAACTTTTACTTTTCATTGCAATCTTTCTTCTAAGTGTACTTGAGACGCTGGTTTATATTCATTTCTTCGCTATTTCTTCTGGCGCAGGAGTTCAACACTTGGCGGAAGTCAGCAGAGGAATTTCTCTGTCTTTGATTTTGACTTCCTCAGTTTTTGGACCCATCCAGGAGGAACTCATTTTCAGAGGACTTCTTCAAGGTGCGGTTTTTGACAATTCTTGGTTAGGGCTTGTGCTAACTTCCTCTCTCTTTTCTTTCATGCATGGACCTTCTAATGTCCCTTCGTTTATTTTTTATCTACTTGGGGGCTTGTTGCTGGGCTTTGCTTATAAAAAGAGCCAAAACTTATGGGTTTCTACTCTAGTCCACATGTTTTACAACAGTTGGCCACTCTTATATTATTTATAAAAATTATGAAAAGGTAAGTAGGAGATTGTGCTTACCTTTTTCTTTCTATAATGATAACCCAACCCAACCCAGAGGCTTTTCTTTGAGAATCGGGTGTGGAGCGGTTGACGAATAGGGCAAAAACTAGTAGAATAGTAAGGAAACTTTATACGGAGGAAAGAAATGGATTTGGGTGATAATGAGCTAACACTGACTCCCATACCTGGGAAAAGTGGCAAGGCTTATATGGGTAGCTATCCTGATGGGAAGCGTATCTTTGTAAAAATGAACACCTCTCCAATCCTACCTGGTCTAGCTAGAGAACAAATTGCTCCACAATTATTATGGAGTCGCCGTTTGGCAGATGGGCGTGATATGTGTGCTCAAGAATGGTTGACAGGCAAGATATTGACCCCCTATGATATGAATCGTAAACAAATCGTCAATATCTTAACCCGTCTTCATCGCTCACGTCCGTTGATGACACAGTTGAGTCGTTTGGGATATGCTATGGAAACACCTGTAGATTTACTACAGTCTTGGCAGGAAACGGCTCCGGATGCTTTGCGTAAAAATCATTTTATCAGTGAAGTAATGGCTGATTTACGTCAGACTATTCCAGGATTTAGAGAGGACCATGCGACCATCGTCCATGGAGATGTACGACATAGTAATTGGATTGAGACAGATAGTGGCTTGATTTATTTGGTAGATTGGGATTCGGTTCGCTTGACCGATCGCATGTTGGATGTGGCCCATATGCTCTGCCATTATATTCCAGAACATCAGTGGAAGGAATGGTTGACCTACTACGGTTACAAGTACAATCAAACGGTATTAAATAAATTGTATTGGTACGGTCAATTGTCTTACTTGAGCCAGATTTCCAAGTATTATATGAACCAAGATTTAGAAAATGTCAATCGGGAGATCCATGGCTTACGTCACTTCCGAGACAAGTATGGAAAGAGAAGATGAGAGTTAGAAATCGTAAAGGGGCGACAGAATTACTAGAGGCAAATCCCCAGTATGTGGTCCTCAATCCCTTGGAAGCCAAGGGGAAATGGCGGGACTTGTTTGGCAATGATAATCCCATTCATGTGGAAGTTGGAAGTGGAAAGGGTGCCTTTGTTTCAGGTATGGCCAAGCAAAACCCTGACATCAACTATATCGGGATTGATATTCAAAAGTCTGTTTTGAGCTACGCTTTGGACAAGGTGCTTGAAGTTGGAGTGCCTAACATCAAGCTCTTGTGGGTAGATGGTTCTGACTTGACTGACTACTTTGAAGACGGTGAGATTGATCGCTTGTATCTGAACTTTTCAGATCCTTGGCCGAAAAAACGCCATGAAAAGCGTCGTTTGACCTACAAGACCTTCTTGGATACCTTCAAGCGTATCTTGCCTGAAAATGGAGAAATTCATTTCAAGACGGATAACCGTGGCTTGTTTGAGTACAGCCTAGTGAGCTTTTCTCAGTATGGCATGAAGCTCAACGGCGTCTGGCTTGACTTACATGCCAGTGATTTTGAAGGCAATGTCATGACAGAATACGAGCAAAAATTTTCCAACAAGGGGCAAGTTATCTACCGAGTTGAGGCAGAATTTTAAGAAATAGCCTGAAATCAGGCTGTATAAGTGCTTTTGCTTTACATAAGTTAGCAAATGTGCTATACTAAAAGCAAGAATATGAGAAAGTGAGGCGGGGAAATATCTTCGCCTCTTGCTTATGAGGAGGTGGACGCAATCGCAACAATCGTAGAATTAGTCAGAGAAGTTGTAGAACCTGTCATAGAAGCTCCTTTCGAACTCGTGGATATCGAGTATGGAAAGATTGGCAGTGACATGATTCTCAGTATTTTTGTAGATAAACCTGAAGGAATTACCTTGAACGACACGGCAGACTTGACAGAAATGATCAGTCCTGTCCTAGACACCATCAAGCCAGATCCCTTCCCAGAACAATATTTCCTAGAAATTACCAGTCCAGGCTTGGAACGTCCTTTGAAAACCAAGGATGCCGTCGCTGGAGCGGTTGGAAAATACATCCATGTCGGGCTCTACCAAGCCATCGATAAGCAAAAGGTCTTTGAAGGAACCTTGTTGGCCTTTGAAGAGGACGAGTTGACCATGGAATATATGGACAAGACACGTAAGAAAACTGTCCAAATTCCATACAGTTTAGTATCAAAAGCACGTTTAGCAGTAAAATTATAGAAAAAGAAAGGATAGCTTTTGAGAATTCAAAAGTGAAGAAAACATGAGTAAAGAAATGCTAGAGGCCTTCCGCATTTTGGAAGAAGACAAGGGAATCAAAAAAGAAGACATCATCGACGCAGTAGTAGAGTCGCTTCGTTCCGCTTATCGCAGACGCTATGGTCAATCAGACAGCGTAGCCATTGACTTCAACGAAAAAACAGGTGACTTTACCGTTTATACTGTCCGTGAAGTAGTTGATGAAGTATTTGATAGCCGTTTGGAAATCAGCTTGAAAGATGCTCTTGCCATTAATTCAGCCTATGAACTTGGTGACAAAATCAAGTTTGAAGAAGCACCTGCTGAGTTTGGTCGTGTAGCAGCCCAATCTGCTAAACAAACCATCATGGAAAAAATGCGCAAGCAAACACGTGCCATCACCTATAACACTTACAAAGAGCATGAGCAAGAAATCATGTCTGGTACTGTAGAACGCTTTGACAACCGCTTTATCTATGTCAACCTTGGTAGCATCGAAGCCCAATTGTCAAAACAAGACCAAATTCCTGGAGAAGTTTTTGCTTCTCATGATCGTATCGAAGTTTATGTCTACAAGGTTGAAGACAACCCTCGCGGTGTCAACGTCTTTGTTAGCCGTAGCCATCCAGAAATGATCAAACGCTTGATGGAGCAAGAAATTCCAGAAGTTTATGATGGAACTGTTGAAATCATGAGCGTGGCCCGTGAAGCTGGTGACCGTACTAAGGTTGCCGTTCGTAGCCACAATCCAAACGTGGATGCTATCGGTACAATCGTTGGACGTGGTGGAGCGAATATCAAGAAGATTACTAGCAAATTCCACCCAGCTCGTTACGATGCTAAAAATGACCGTATGGTGCCAATCGAAGAAAACATCGACGTTATCGAGTGGGTAGCAGATCCAGCTGAATTTATCTACAATGCCATTGCTCCTGCTGAGGTTGACCAAGTTATATTTGATGAAAACGACAGCAAACGTGCCTTGGTGGTTGTTCCAGATAACAAGCTTTCTCTTGCTATCGGTCGTCGTGGGCAAAACGTTCGCTTGGCGGCTCACTTGACTGGTTACCGTATCGATATCAAGTCTGCTAGCGAATTTGAAGCCATGGAAGAAGCTGCTTCAGTAGAGTTGGAAGCAGAAAACGATACTGTAGAAGAATAAAAGCTGCTAGAGGAGGGAAAGATGAAAACGAGAAAAATCCCTTTGCGCAAGTCTGTTGTGTCCAATGAAGTGATTGATAAGCGGGATTTACTCCGCATTGTCAAGAACAAGGAAGGACAAGTTTTTATCGATCCGACAGGCAAGGCCAATGGCCGTGGCGCTTATATCAAGCTAGACAATAAAGAAGCCCTAGAGGCGAAAAAGAAGAAGGTCTTTAACCGCAGCTTTAGCATGGAAGTGGATGAAAGCTTTTATGACGAGTTGATCGCTTATGTGGATCACAAAGTGAAAAGAAGAGAGTTAGGACTTGAATAAGCAAAAGATAAGTAATCTCTTGGGACTTGCTCAGCGAGCAGGGCGGATTATATCGGGTGAAGAATTGGTGGTCAAGGCCATTCAAGACGGCAAGGCCAAGTTGGTCTTTCTAGCCCATGATGCTGGACCCAATCTGACCAAGAGGATTCAAGATAAAAGTCATTATTATCAAGTAGAAATTGTAACCGTGTTTTCAACACTGGAATTAAGCATAGCAGTCGGAAAATCGAGAAAGGTTTTGGCTGTAACAGATGCTGGATTTACAAAGAAAATGAGGTCTCTTATGGAATAGAAGAGGAGGACATGATTTGTCTAAGAAAAGATTGTACGAAATCGCAAAAGAACTTGGAAAAGAAAGTAAAGAAGTTGTAGCGCGTGCAAAAGAGTTGGGCTTGGATGTGAAAAGCCACTCATCAAGTGTGGAAGAAGCTGTCGCTGCAAAAATCGCTGCCAGCTTTAAGTCTGCAGCTGTTCCGAAATCAGAAGCAAAACCTGTAGCACCAAAAGCAAGTGCAGAAAAGAAAGCCGAGAAATCTGAGCCAGCTAAACCAGCTGTAGCCAAGGAAGAGGTAAAACCTGCAGCACCAAAAGTAAGTGCAGAAAAGAAAGCCGAAAAATCTGAGCCAGCTAAACCAGCTGTAGCTAAGGAAGAGGCAAAACCAGCTGAGCCAGTCGCTCCGAAAACAGAAAAAGTAGCGGCTAAACCGCAAAGTCGTAATTTCAAGGCTGAGCGTGAAGCACGTGCCAAAGAGCAGGCAGAACGACGCAAGCAAAATAAGGGCAATAACCGTGACCAACAACAAAACGGAAACCGTCAGAAAAACGACGGTCGTAATGGTGGGAAACAAGGTCAAGGCAACCGCGACAATCGTCGCTTTAATGACCAAGCGAAGAAACAGCAAGGTCAGCAAAATCGTGGAAACGATCGCCGTCAACAAGAGGACAAACGTCCAAATCAAGCGGCTCCACGTGTTGACTTTAAAGCCCGTGCAGCAGCCCTCAAAGCAGAGCAAAATGCAGAATATGCACGTTCAAGTGAGGAACGCTTCAAGCAGTATCAGGCTGCTAAAGAAGCCTTGGCTCAAGCTAACAAACGCAAGGAACCAGAGGAAATCTTTGAAGAAGCGGCTAAGTTAGCTGAACAAGCGCAGCAAGCACAGCAAGTTCAAGCAGTGGTTGAAGTCGTCCCTGAGAAAAAAGAACCTGCAGTGGATACACGTCGTAAAAAACAAGCTCGACCAGACAAAAATCGTGACGATTATGATCACGAAGAAGATGGTCCTAGAAAACAACAAAAGAATCGAAGTAGTCAAAATCAAGTGAGAAATCAAAAGAATAGTAACTGGAATAACAACAAAAAGAACAAAAAAGGCAATAACAAGAACAACCGTAATCAGACTCCAAAACCTGTTACAGAGCGTAAATTCCATGAATTGCCAACAGAATTTGAGTATACAGATGGTATGACCGTTGCGGAAATCGCAAAACGTATCAAACGTGAACCAGCTGAAATCGTTAAGAAACTTTTCATGATGGGTGTCATGGCCACACAGAACCAATCCTTGGATGGGGAAACAATTGAACTCCTCATGGTGGATTACGGTATCGAAGCCAAACAAAAGGTTGAAGTGGATAATGCCGATATCGAACGTTTCTTTGTCGAGGATGGTTATCTCAATGAAGATGAATTGGTTGAGCGTCCACCAGTTGTAACTATCATGGGACACGTTGACCACGGTAAAACAACTCTCCTAGATACCCTTCGTAACTCTCGTGTTGCGACAGGTGAAGCAGGTGGTATCACTCAACATATCGGTGCCTACCAAATTGTGGAAAATGGCAAGAAGATTACCTTCCTTGATACACCTGGACACGCGGCCTTTACATCAATGCGTGCGCGTGGTGCATCTGTTACCGATATTACCATCTTGGTTGTAGCGGCAGATGACGGGGTTATGCCACAGACTATCGAAGCCATCAACCACTCAAAAGCAGCCAACGTTCCAATTATCGTAGCTATCAACAAGATTGATAAACCAGGTGCCAACCCAGAACGTGTTATTGGTGAATTGGCAGAGCATGGAGTTATGTCAACTGCTTGGGGCGGAGATTCTGAATTTGTTGAAATCTCAGCTAAATTCAACCAAAACATCGAAGAATTGTTGGAAACAGTCCTTCTTGTGGCTGAAATCCAAGAACTCAAGGCAGACCCAACAGTTCGTGCGATCGGTACAGTTATCGAAGCTCGCCTGGATAAAGGAAAAGGTGCGGTCGCAACCCTTCTTGTTCAACAAGGTACCTTGAATGTCCAAGACCCTATCGTTGTCGGAAATACCTTCGGTCGTGTCCGTGCTATGACCAACGACCTTGGTCGTCGTGTTAAGGTAGCAGGTCCATCAACACCAGTTTCAATCACAGGTTTGAACGAAGCGCCAATGGCAGGTGACCACTTTGCAGTTTACGAAGATGAAAAATCTGCGCGTGCAGCAGGTGAAGAGCGTGCCAAACGTGCCCTCATGAAACAACGTCAAGCTACCCAACGTGTCAGCCTTGAAAACCTCTTTGATACCCTTAAAGCTGGTGAACTCAAGTCAGTTAACGTTATCATCAAGGCCGACGTACAAGGTTCTGTTGAAGCCCTTTCTGCCTCACTTCAAAAGATCGACGTGGAAGGTGTCAAAGTTACCATCGTTCACTCTGCGGTCGGTGCTATCAACGAATCAGATGTGACCCTTGCCGAAGCTTCAAATGCCTTTATCGTTGGTTTCAACGTACGCCCGACACCACAAGCTCGTCAACAGGCTGAAGCTGACGATGTGGAAATCCGTCTCCACAGCATTATCTACAAGGTTATCGAAGAGATGGAAGAAGCTATGAAAGGGATGCTTGATCCAGAATTCGAAGAAAAAGTTATCGGTGAAGCAGTTATCCGTGAAACCTTCAAGGTGTCTAAAGTGGGAACTATCGGTGGATTCATGGTTATCAACGGTAAGGTTACCCGTGACTCTAAAGTCCGTGTTATCCGTGATGGTGTCGTTATCTATGATGGCGAACTCGCAAGCTTGAAACACTACAAAGACGACGTCAAAGAAGTTACAAACGGTCGTGAAGGTGGATTGATGATTGACGGCTACAATGATATCAAGATGGATGATGTGATTGAGGCGTATGTCATGGAAGAAATCAAGAGATAATAGAGAAACGATAGCTCATTTGACTCGTCGTCAACAGCGCCTTGATGAACTTCAGTTCTATCTAAGGCTTGTTTCCTAGATTCAAATGGCTCTAGTTCCTCTATCTAATAGAAATAGCTAGGTCTGCTGGCCTAGCTTTTGGTTCAAAGTAGAGAAAGGAATATCATGGCAAATCATTTCCGTACGGATCGTGTGGGCATGGAAATCAAGCGTGAAGTCAATGAGATTTTGCAAAAGAAAGTCCGTGATCCGCGTGTCCAAGGTGTGACCATCACAGATGTCCAGATGCTGGGTGACTTGTCTGTTGCCAAGGTTTACTACACCATTTTGAGTAACCTTGCTTCAGATAACCAAAAAGCCAAAATCGGGCTTGAAAAAGCAACTGGTACTATCAAACGTGAACTTGGTCGCAATTTGAAATTGTACAAAATCCCAGATTTGACCTTCGTCAAAGACGAGTCCATCGAGTATGGAAACAAAATTGACGAGATGCTACGCAATCTGGATAAGAACTAAGAAGAGGGGCAACCCTCTTTTTTGGTGGAGAAAGTAGGTGGAATTTGAAATGGAAAAATATTCTTTTAAAAAGGGGGTCTGTATTTTTAAATGTTAGCTAATCAGAAAATGCTTTTTTTTTAGGAAATATGATATGATAAAGTGTAAAAAAGAAATAAGGAGTTTGTATATGGCTGAACAAGAGTTGGCTATGCAAGTATTGCAACAAGTGGTGAAACTACCTGTTGTTAAGGTTGATCGTTCGAAATTTTTAGTGGATAAGTTTTCCAAAGAATTGGATCCACAGGACATTCCTACCTTATTAGAACAAGGTCCAACGTCTCTCTTATCTCAAGAAACCTTAGATAGAGTGGCTAATGTCTGCATTAGGGATAATGTTTTATTGGCGAGTGGAACCTCTGTTTTGGCAGGATTACCAGGTGGACTTGCCATGGCAATCACTATACCAGCGGATGTAGCTCAATTTTATGCTTTTTCTTTAAAATTAGCTCAAGAACTAGGTTATATTTATGGATATGAGGATCTTTGGGCTTCACGCGAGGAGTTGAGTGAAGATGCTCAAAATACCCTCTTGCTTTATCTAGGCGTCATGTTGGGGGTAAATGGAACCGCTGCCTTGCTACGTGCTGGTGGTATAACAATTGCCAAACAGGTAATGAAAACAGTGCCTAATAAAGCCTTAACAAAGACGCTTTGGTACCCTATTTTGAAAAAAGTCTTAAAAATATTTGGTGTGAATCTGACCAAGGGAGGGCTGGCCAAAGGAATGGGGAAATTTATTCCTATCTTGGGAGGTATCATTTCAGGTGGTTTAACCTTTGCAACTATGAAACCGATGGGTGAAAGCTTGCAGAAAGAATTATCCAAGCTAGTCAACTATAGTGAAGTTCAATATCAAGAAGATGTTGAAACAATCCGAAAAGAGGCTGAAATCATCGAAGGAGAGTAATATGGGACTCATAAAAATTCTAGCTAAAACTTATGGGAATTACTTTTTGACCGTGCAAGGTGTAAAAGTAATGAAGACGATAAAGAAAGATGACCACGCCGTTGTCGGTCTAGGGAAACTTTTTATTGCAGACAAGTTAATGGATACGGCTCGGTGGCTCATCAAGCCAGAGGAGAGAGAATGAAATTTTTCTGGGGACTTCTTGCCATTCTTTTTATTAAACAGATTATTGGAATTGTGAAATTCTTTTGGATGATCATCTCTTTTGCAGTCCAATTGCTGTTTTACAAGCTATTATTTAAACTATTGGATTGGCTCTTTAAACTTATTTAGTCCGTAATTCAAGTCGCAGAGAACTAGCAGGAACTCCACTGCTAGTTTTTTAATCTCTTTCCTTGTGGTATAATAAAAGCAGTAAAATCATTTTAGAACATTCAGTGGAGGTCGTCATGGACAATATCATCGATGTGTCAATTCCCGTTGCAGAAGTGGTGGATAAGCATCCAGAAGTCTTGGAAATCCTAGTAGAGCTGGGTTTCAAACCTCTTGCTAATCCCTTGATGCGTAATACTATCGGTCGTAAAGTATCACTCAAACAGGGTTCTAAGCTTGAAGGAACTCCTATGGACAAGATTGTCCGTACGCTGGAAGCAAACGGCTACGAAGTGATTGGGTTAGACTAATGGCAGATGAACGGATTCATGTCCTACGGGATATTTTGTTAGAATTGCACAATGGTGCCTCTCCTGAGTCGGTTCAGGAGCGTTTTGATGCGACCTTTACAGGTGTTTCAGCCATTGAGATTTCCCTCATGGAGCACGAACTGATGAACTCAGACTCAGGTGTCACATTTGAAGATGTCATGGAACTCTGTGATGTCCATGCCAATCTTTTTAAAAATGCTGTTAAGGGTGTCGAAGTAGAGGATACCGAGCATCCTGGCCACCCAGTTCGGATCTTTAAGGAAGAAAATCTGGCCCTCCGTGCTGCCTTGATTCGCATTCGGAGACTGTTAGATACCTATGAGTCTATGGAAGATGAAGAAATGCTTGCGGAGATGCGTAAGGGTTTGGTGCGTCAGATGGGACTTGTGGGGCAATTTGACATCCATTACCAACGTAAAGAAGAACTCTTCTTTCCTATCATGGAGCGCTATGGACACGATTCACCCCCAAAAGTTATGTGGGGAGTGGATGATCAGATCAGGGAACTCTTTCAAACAGCTTTAGCGACAGCCAAGTCACTACCAGAAGTGTCAATTAGCAGCGTAAAAGAATCTTTTGAAGCCTTTGCGACAGAGTTTGAAAGTATGATTTTCAAGGAAGAGTCCATCCTCCTTATGATTCTCCTTGAGTCCTTTACTCAGGATGACTGGCTTCAGATTGCGGAGGAGAGCGATGCCTATGGTTATGCCATCATCCGTCCATCTGAGAAATGGGTGCCAGAACGCCAGAGTTTTGTCGAGGAAAAGAGTGCAGAGGAGCCCGTACAACTAGATACGACAGAAGGCCAAGTTCACCAAGTTATCGATACGCCAGAGGGTCAGTTTACTATCACCTTTACACCTAAGGAAAAGGAAGCAGTGCTGGATCGTCATAGTCAACAGGCTTTTGGGAATGGCTATCTATCGGTCGAGCAGGCAAATCTCATCCTCAATCACCTCCCCATGGAGATTACCTTTGTCAATAAAGACGATATTTTCCAGTATTACAATGACAATACGCCAGCTGATGAGATGATTTTCAAACGGACACCGTCTCAAGTTGGGCGCAATGTCGAACTCTGCCATCCGCCTAAGTACTTGGACAAGGTCAAGACTATCATGAAGGGACTTCGTGAGGGGACCAAGGATAAGTATGAAATGTGGTTCAAGTCTGAGTCGCGAGGTAAGTTTGTCCACATCACCTACGCAGCAGTGCACGATGAAGAGGGAGAATTCCAAGGTGTGTTGGAGTATGTTCAGGATATTCAGCCCTACCGTGAGATTGATACGGACTATTTCCGTGGATTAGAATAAGGAGAAAAAATGAGTTACGAACAAGAATTTATGAAGGAATTTGAAGCTTGGGTCAATACCCAAATCATGATTAACGACATGGCGCACAAGGAAAGTCAAAAAGTTTACGAAGAAGACCAGGACGAGCGTGCCAAAGATGCCATGATTCGTTATGAGAGCCGCTTGGATGCTTATCAGTTCTTGCTTGGTAAGTTTGAAAACTTCAAAGCAGGCAAGGGATTTCATGATTTGCCAGAAGGCTTATTTGGTGAGCGGAATTATTAAACGAGAAAGGTTCTTGATTTTTTACTAAAATCTTGATAGAATATTTATATTAAATCCTTGTCAGAGCAGGGGTTTTTTATTGAAAGGATTTTATCATGTCAAAGAAACTCAATCGTAAAAAACAATTACGAAATAGCCTCCGTCGTGCAGGTGCCTTTTCAAGTGCTGTGACTAAGGTTGTAGAAGAGACAAAAAAAGTCGTGAAACGTGCAGAACAGTCAGCAAGCCAAGCTGGTAAGGCTGTTTCTAAAAAAGTTGAACAAGCAGTAGAAGCTACCAAAGAGCAAGCTCAAAAAGTAGCCAATTCTGTAGAAGATTTTGCAGCAAACTTGGGTGGACTTCCACTTGATCGTGCCAAAACTTTCTATGATGAAGGCATCAAATCTGCTTCAGATTTCAAAAATTGGACTGAAAAAGAACTTCTTGCCTTGAAAGGAATCGGCCCAGCTACCATCAAGAAATTGAAAGAAAATGGTATCAAGTTCAAGTAATTTTTCTTGTTCCTTGCATTTCCGTTAAAATCTTGCTACAATAGAGCCATTAGAGGTGTTTTGAATCCCACATTTTACAGAAAGTGGCGGAGCTGAGAAGTCCACAAATGTGTCAAAACTGGTTGCTAATGGATGAAAAATTGAAATAAAAGTGTCTTTTTGTTTTAAAGACGAGAGTTGCGGGCAACTGCCCGAAATTGGGTGGTACCGCGGATAAATACATTCGTCCCTGTCATGTAGATGGCAGGGACGATTTTTTTGTAGAAAGCGAGGAAGAAGGATGACAAGAGCTGAATTACCAGAACGCTTAGAAACCGAACGACTCGTCCTACGAGTTCGTACAGTGGCAGATGCTGAGGGTATCCATACCTACGCTAGTTTGCCGGAGGTCGCTTACCCAGCGGGCTTTCCGCCCGTCAAGACCTTGGAAGATGAAATCTATTATCTGGAGCATATCCTTCCCGAGCGCAATCAAAAGGAAAATCTCCCAGCTGGCTACGGAATTGTCGTCAAAGGAACCGATAAAGTCATCGGCTCTGTTGATTTCAACCATCGGCACGAAGACGATGTACTGGAGATTGGCTACACCTTGCCCCCAGACTATTGGGGACGAGGTTATGTGCCAGAAGCAGCGCGTGCCTTGATTGACATAGCTTTTAGAGAACTAGGTCTTCACAAGATTGAACTTTCTTGCTTTGGTTACAATACCCAAAGTCAACGAGTCGCAGAGAAACTTGGCTTTACTCTGGAAGCTCGCATCCGAGACCGCAAAGATGCCCAAGGCAATCGCTGTGATGATTTGAGATATGGCTTGCTGAGGAGTGAGTGGGAGGTAATTTGATGCATCTTTTCATCATTGGTGCTCCAGCATCAGGAAAAATGACCATTGGTCAAGAATTATCTCGACTGACAGATGCTACCCTCTTTTATAACCATCAAGCCATCGATTTTGCACTAGAAATCTATCAGGACTTTACAGAGGAAATGTGGGAATTTGTTCGTGGAATCACCTTTTCTTTCCTTGGAGCAAGTGCAAGAAATCAGCGATCAGTAATTTTAACTGACGTAATTGATTTTTCAAATCAGTACCAGCTGATGTATTTAAAGCAAATTCAGGATTTGTTGAATGACTATCATCAAGAGATTCTGTTTGTGGAGTTGGAAACAAGTCTTGAGGAGCGCTTACATCGAAATCGAACGGAGAATCGATTAAAGCACAAACCCTTAAAACGACATATTGAGGTATCTGAAAGAGAAATTTTAGAAACCACTGAAACACTTCAATTAAATTCCCAACATCAACCGAATGAGCTACACCACTACTTTAAAATAAATAATACGAATTTGTCTGCAGAAGAAGCTGCTAAGCAAATTCAAAATAAAATGAACAAAATAGAGAAAGGACACACACATATCTAAACAACTTCATGAAGACGTTCTCAAGACTCAAGAAGTTCAAAAGTCTCAATCTTTTTCGTTCGTGATTCCTACCACCAAATGTAACTTGAAAACTCTACCTTAATCGCGCTTGGAGTACACCCTTCAAAGTAAACGAATCACAAAGAAACTGGGATTTCCCATTTAAGCCTGTATCCGAGGTCGTAAGAATATCCAATACAGCAGAGGTAGAGTTTGATTTATTGAAGAATGAGTTAGAGGAGAAAATAGATGGCTAAAAAGAAAAATAGAAAAAAGAATTAAATCGCCAGCAAAAGTTGGATATCAAAGTCGTTTCTGAAGAAGAGGTTGTCTGGACAGAACTACTGGCTAAAAAACCAACTTTTGTAGAACGTCGGACCATTCAAAATTTCGATGAACTACATACAACAGTGATGCAATATGCTGATGAACATGGAGAGTATCCAGATGTTCAGCTAATCAATTACCAACTGAAAAATAGGATTTTTGATTAGAATCAGGACCATGCTTTATTTAGAGAAGCTATGCATACTCCAAATACACAGAAGCGAAATGAACTGTTAAAACAAGTTTTAAAGATCAATCCAGATTATTTTGCTGCTGATTTTCACCCATTCTTATCAGAGGTTGAAGATTTTGATTTACCAACCTTTAGATTAGATTTAGGAGGCAAAGATTGAAATTAATGTATTATTTTAATACTGACAATAGATTGAAGAATCTTTTTGCTCAAACTTGGAAAATACTTATGTATGCGCTAACGTATTTTCCAATAATATCTCTAATTATATTCTGTCTTACCGATTTTAAATTAGTTATAATTTTACAATTTGCCTTGATACTAATATATGTGTTTAACTATAAAAATCGATTTAATAAGTTTAGAGTTTTTCTTACTAAAAGTACTAAATCTTTAGCTTTTATGAACGCATGGGATGGAATATTTTGCGGAATCTTGACTTACATTCTTTATAACCTAAATCTAGTTGAATCAACTTTAATCAACTTATCTCAATATTTTTTTATTAATTATGGCATAAGTAAAAATCACATAAATAACTGGATTATCATTGTAATACTTTTAATATTACCATTTGTATTATCTGTTATAAAAACTGTAGGATCAATCAAGATATTTCAAAAAGTTAATAAAATAGATATCGTAAAGGGAAAGACACTGTGGAATGTATATGCCACGATGCTTATTATTTCGTTTTTATGGTATTATATCTATATTTATTACTTTATTTCTAATGTTATTGATTTTCATTCTGATTTAATAACTGACATTCTTATGTTCAGTTCACTTATTGCACTTTATTTAATATGCTGGTGGATGATTTATAATCTAATTAGACATGGTGCAAAAGATACCAAAGAAGTAATAGCATCATGGTTAATTGGTTCAATCTGTATATTACTGTTAGCAGTATTTAATCAAGTTGAAAATGAATTAATAAATGCTTTAACATGGTTTTTGCCAATTTTAATTCCTAGTCTAATTGGAGAAATAAATTCTCAATTCGATACAAAAAAACATAAGAAAAAACCAATAAGAACTGAGAAAATGGATAGACACCTCTATCGAACTCAACTATATGGTTTTCTTACTCTATTAATGTTGAGTATTATTCCAAAGTTAACCGAAATTATTTGGGGTTTAAAGATTAAGAAGAAATTGGTCGAATTTATAACTCCCGAAGCTGATTGGATGTCTGAATTATTTGCCTCAACTATAATTATTTTCGTTTGTTTCATATTATCATTAGTTATTGGGAAGATTATAATTTGGTTATTACAATATTTCTATTTAAACACCTATAATGGATATTACGTGTATCGTGACAATATGCATAGTATATTAATAAATCGTAGATATAAAAGAAATATTCATAAAAGGAGAAAAAATAATGTCTAAATAACTTTCACCTAAATACACTCCATCCTATGTTTAGGTTGGTCGTTAACAAAACAACTTCATGAAGATGTTCTCAAGACTCAAGAAGTTCAAAAGTCTCAACCTTTTTCATTCGTGATTCCGACCACCAAATGTAACTGGAAAAACTCTACCTTGGTCAGGCTTGGGGTACAACCTTCAAAGCAAATGAATCACAAAGAAGCTTAGATTCCCGTTCAAGCCTGTATCCGAGGTCGTAAGAATATCCAATACAGCAGAGGTAGAGTTTGATATATTGAAGAATGAGTTAGAGGAGAAAATAGATGGCTAAAAAGAAAAATAGAAAAAAAGAATTAAAACGCCAGCAAAAGTTGGATATCAAAGTTATTTCTGAAGAAGAGGCTGCTTGGACAGAAATCATGGCCAAAAATCCAACTTTTGTAGAACGTCGGACTATTCAAAATTTCGATGAACTGCATACAGCAGTGATGCAATATGCTGATGAACATGGAGAGTATCCAGATGTTCAGCTAATCAATTACCAACTGAAAAATAGGATTTTTGATTAGAATCAGGACCATGCTTTATTTAGAGAAGCTATGCATACTCCAAATACACAGAAGCGAAATGAACTGTTAAAACAAGTTTTAAAGATCAATCCAGATTATTTTGCTGCTGACTTTCACCTATTCTTATCAGAGGTTGAAGACTTTGATTTGTCAACCTTTAAAAAAGTATTGGATTTTGAAATTCTAGTTTTAGAAAAATGGAAAATGAATGGCTACAATAGTTGGAATTATTTTGAAGCACGCCCTATCCTGTCTGCTCTGATGTTTCTGATTGAGTATTATATGATGGAGAACTTCAATTCTAAGGCTATGAAATTGATTGACCTATATTTGAGTAAGCGACCAGAACGTTTTCCTCCTAATTTTGTCTTCTGTATGCTTTCCTTGTATCATATCACTGGTCAGGAACTAAAGGTTGAGCGCTTCTATCGTGAAGAATTGAATAAAGGGAAACGGGACGATACCATTCTTATTCATGCCATCATCTCTGCTTTTTCTCAAGGAAAAATTGAGGAAGCCAGTCAGTTATTTGCAAAATTAGTGGAAATCAATGATGAAGCTGTTGAATTCTTTATAGAGGAAGATTGGCAATTCAAAGTTATAGATATAGAAGACCAAGAATGCTATTATCCAAATTCAGTTGAATCGTTACAAGCTAGTTTGTATCCTCTGTTTGATTATTTACTAGAAAATATTATTTTAACGAAATTTTTAACAAACGAAGCCCAAAAATTCCGCCGTAAACCAGTATTTTCGAATCATTCTAGTATGATAAAAAATTTATCCGAGGTATCCGATTGTCATTCCTTTATGAATGAGGAAAAAATGAAGGGGATTCGGATGGATCTTGTTCACATCTTTGTTGAAAATGGGATTCGTAGGTATTCAGATTTCAAAAAATGGACTGAAAAAGAAGTTCTCGCTTTGAAGGGAATTGGTCCCGTAACCGTTAAAAAGCTGAAAGAAAACGGCATAAAGTTTAAGAAAGAGAAGTAATTGTTTATGGAAGGGGGGAGGTGAAATTGTCTTGAATGAAATTTCTAATTTCATCCTGTATACTACACCAAATGGCGACGTTCAGCTAGATATCCTTTTACAAGATGAAAATCTTTGGTTGACTCAAAAAGGTCTTGCAGAGCTCTTTGGAGTTGAACGAAGTGTCATTACAAAGCACTTAAAAAACATTTATGATAGTGATGAGTTGGATAAGGTGTCAACTTGTGCAAAATTTGCACAGGTTCAACAAGAGGGCAATAGAACTGTCCGGCGTGAACTTGAATATTACAATCTGGATGCTATCATTTCAGTTGGTTATCGAGTAAATTCCAGTAAGGCTACTCAATTTAGAATTTGGGCAACTAAGACCTTGAAAGAATTTATCATCAAAGGTTTTGTTTTAGATGATGAACGTTTGAAACAAGGACAGACAGTTTTCGGACAAGATTATTTCCGTGAACTTTTAGAACGAATTCGCTCTATTCGTTCTAGCGAGCGCCGAATCTATCAACAAATTACGGATATCTTTGCTGAATGTGCCATAGATTATGATCGAAACTCAGATATTACTAAAAATTTCTATGCTATGGTGCAAAATAAATTTCATTATGCAATTACTGGAAGTACGGCTGCAGAAATTATCTATCAGCAAGCCGATGCAAGTAAAGAAAAAATGGGATTAACTACTTGGAAGAATGCACCTGATGGACGAGTACTCAAATCAGATGTAACGGTTGCTAAAAACTATCTGCAAGAAAAAGAAATTCGACAACTAGAGCGAACTGTTACAGCCTATTTTGATTATATCGAGGGTTTGATTGAGCGCCGTAATACGTTTACAATGCGAGGATTGGCAGATAGTATTAATCGTTTTCTATCTTTTAATGAGTACGAAATTTTAGAAGGAAAAGGAAGTATTTCCAAGAAACAAGCAGACTCAAAAGCCATTCAGGAGTATGAAAAATTTAACCGAACTCAAAAAATTATATCAGACTTTGATAAACATATTATGAAGATAATGAGAGAAAGTTAATGTAAAATTTTCACCGTTTATTTGCTTATAGAAGATAATGAGAAAAACAAGATGAGTTGAATCAAAGCCTATCTTCTACATACTAATTTTATTTAAAGATATTAGCTAGAAAGGACAAACACATGTCTAAAGAACTTTCACCTAAATACAATCCAGCCGAGGTTGAGGCTGGTCGTTACCAAAAATGGCTTGATGCCGATGTTTTCAAGCCTTCTGGAGATCAAAAGGCTAAGCCTTATTCAATCGTCATTCCACCACCAAACGTAACTGGTAAGCTTCACCTTGGTCACGCTTGGGATACGACTTTGCAGGATATTATCATCCGTCAAAAACGCATGCAAGGTTTTGATACACTTTGGCTTCCAGGTATGGACCACGCTGGTATTGCGACTCAGGCTAAGGTTGAGGAGCGCTTGCGTGGTGAGGGTATTACGCGTTATGACCTCGGTCGTGAATCTTTCTTGACGAAGGTTTGGGAATGGAAAGACGAATATGCTACTACTATCAAGGAACAATGGGGCAAGATGGGGCTCTCTGTAGACTATTCACGCGAGCGTTTCACTCTTGACGAAGGTTTGTCAAAAGCTGTTCGCAAGGTCTTTGTGGACCTTTACAAGAAAGGTTGGATCTATCGTGGTGAATTCATCATCAACTGGGACCCAGCTGCACGCACAGCCCTTTCTGATATTGAAGTTATCCACAAGGATGTCGAAGGTGCCTTCTATCACATGAACTACATGCTGGAAGATGGTTCACGCGCCCTTGAAGTGGCAACAACTCGTCCTGAGACCATGTTTGGGGACGTTGCCGTTGCGGTCAATCCAGAAGACCCACGCTACAAGGACTTGATTGGAAAAAACGTCATCCTTCCAATCGCTAATAAATTGATTCCAATCGTTGGGGATGAGCATGCTGATCCTGAGTTTGGTACTGGTGTCGTGAAAATCACACCTGCCCATGATCCAAACGACTTCTTGGTTGGTCAACGACACAACTTGCCACAAGTTAACGTCATGAACGATGACGGAACTATGAATGACTTGGCCTTTGAATTTGCAGGCATGGACCGTTTTGAAGCTCGTAAGGCAGTCGTTGCCAAGCTGGAAGAAATCGGTGCCCTCGTTAAAATCGAAAAACGTGTCCACAGTGTTGGACACTCAGAGCGTACAGGTGTTGTGGTTGAACCACGCTTGTCTACGCAGTGGTTCGTCAAGATGGATCAATTGGCGAAAAATGCTATTGCCAACCAAGACACAGAGGACAAAGTTGAATTCTACCCACCTCGTTTCAACGATACCTTCCTTCAATGGATGGAAAATGTCCACGACTGGGTTATCTCTCGTCAGCTCTGGTGGGGGCACCAAATCCCTGCTTGGTACAATGCTGAGGGTGAAATGTACGTCGGTGAAGAAGCTCCAGAAGGTGACGGATGGACTCAAGACGAAGACGTCTTGGATACTTGGTTCAGTTCTGCTCTCTGGCCATTCTCAACCATGGGCTGGCCTGATGTCGACTCAGAAGACTTCAAACGCTACTTCCCAACTTCAACCTTGGTAACAGGTTACGACATCATCTTCTTCTGGGTGTCTCGCATGATCTTCCAATCCTTGGAATTCACTGACCGTCAGCCATTCCAAAACGTTCTTATCCACGGTCTTATCCGTGACGAGCAAGGACGTAAGATGTCTAAATCTCTCGGTAACGGGATTGACCCGATGGATGTCATCGAGAAATACGGTGCCGATGCCCTTCGTTGGTTCCTTTCAAACGGCTCTGCACCAGGTCAAGACGTGCGCTTCTCTTACGAGAAAATGGATGCTTCATGGAACTTCATTAACAAAATCTGGAACATCTCTCGCTATATCCTCATGAACAATGAAGGCTTGACCCTTGAGCAAGCAACTGCCAATGTGGAAAAAGTTGCCAACAAGGAAGCTGGAAATGTCACAGATCGCTGGATTCTCCACAACCTCAATGAAACGATCGGCAAAGTCACTGAAAACTTTGATAAGTTTGAGTTTGGTGTGGCTGGACACATCCTCTACAACTTTATCTGGGATGAGTTTGCGGACTGGTATGTTGAGTTGACCAAGGAAGTCCTTTATAGTGATAATGAAGAAGAGAAAGTCATCACACGCTCTGTTCTCCTTTACACTTTGGACAAGATCCTTCGCCTCCTTCACCCAATCATGCCATTTGTGACAGAGGAGATCTTTGGACAAATCTCAGAAGGCTCTATCGTTACAGCAGAATACCCAACTGTCAACCCAGCCTTTGAAGACCTTGCGGCTCACACAGGTGTAGAAAGCCTCAAGGACTTGATCCGTGCTGTTCGTAATGCGCGTGCAGAAGTAAATGTAGCTCCAAGCAAGCCAATCACCATCCTTGTTAAGACAAGCGATAGTGACTTGGAAGCCTTCTTTAACAGCAATGTCAACTACATCAAACGATTCACAAATCCAGAACACTTGGAAATTGCATCAACCATCCCTGCACCTGAACTTGCTATGTCAAGCGTTATCACAGGATCAGAAATCTACTTGCCACTAGCAGACCTCCTCAATGTCGAAGAAGAACTGGCTCGTCTCGACAAGGAACTGGCTAAATGGCAAAAAGAACTGGACATGGTAGGCAAGAAGCTCTCTAACGAACGCTTCGTAGCTAATGCCAAACCAGAAGTCGTCCAGAAAGAACGCGACAAACAAGCTGACTACCAAGCTAAATACGCCGCGACCGTCGCACGTATTGATGAGATGAAGAAATTGGTGGAATAAAGCTAAATAAACACAGAAACACGGTGATGAGCCGTGTTTTTTGGTATAATGAAATCAATATCTATTGATGGAGAAAGTGATGTCCAAACACCCTCATTATGAATTGTTAAATTTAATTGGCTACGGTCTTGCTAAGTTTGACAAGCTTTTTATAAAAGAATTTCAATGTTCTAGCAAGTCGGAGTTTTATCGCTACGTGGTTTCTCTGGGAGTTGCTGAAACAACTGGAGTTGTAAAAAATAGAATGGATTTATTTGATCCTTATTTTGAAAATAATCGAAAAGGTTGGTGGCAGAAAGCTGAAGTTTACCGTTTTCGTAAAGATTTAATTGATATGATGTTTGGAAATGAAGATGTTCATAGTTATGCTGAAATCGTTAAAATGCTACTTGCCAGTGAAGGAAAGCGAACAGGCATTACTACCATTGAAAAACCAATCATTCGAACCAAATTCAAACGTCTACAGGAAACGGGAATGGAGGCAGAGAATTATTTTATCCTTCATTTTGATAAAGAAGAAAAATTCCAAGGTGGACAGTTAACCGATGCCCGTCTTTATGGTGATGGATATGATTTCCAAGTAGATGTTCAAGAGCATTCTTACCTTGCCGAAGTAAAAGGTATCCGAAAATCTAAGGGGCGTGTGCGTTTGACTGCGAAAGAATTCGAAAAAGCCAAAGAGTTTCAATCGGATTTTATTTTATCCTTGGTCACAAACCTAGATGATATTCCAAAGTTAGTATTAGTTGATAATCCTTTAAAACATTTTGAGTTTAAAAAGAATATTATCAAAAATGAAATTATTGAATACAGAAGCTTAGAAGATTTGTATTAGTTCCCCCTTAATTTTACTAGTTGAAGAAGATAGAAACCTTGACAGGTCAACGACTCAATGAACTGGAAATCAACGGTATTCGTTTAACCAAGTTTAAAAATGGGGAAATCGGTATTGAATTTATCTGGATTGATATCGAGAATCCCCCAAGTGATGCTATCGGCTGGGTAGCAAAGAAATAAAAGTTTTCAAAACTATTGTAACAAGTAAGGGATTTTATTTTCGTGTACAATTTCAGCTATTCTTGTTATAATCAGCCTATAGGAATCAAGGAGGTGACTCTTATGGCTGTTTTTGTGTCTTTGGATGGAATTGTGGTAGAAGTACTTGATGTCTTTTCTTCTTTTAATGGGGATAGTGAGTTTTTCTTGTGTAAACGTCTTAAAGACAAGAGTCAGTTTGTGATGGAACGCTCTCAGTTCGAGGAGATGTTCCAACTTCAAAGTAGTCACTTGACGACGCAAGAAAAATTACAATTGTTTACCTCTGTGTTTGCTGGCCGTTATGATGTTTATGCTAAGAGTTTTATCAATGATCAAGGGAAAATTCAGTATTTTCCATCCTATGATTATGGTTGGAAGCAGTTGCCGCCTGAAAAACGGAGTTTCCAGACATTAACGGATTCCGTTTTGAAATCTCATTTTCGTGGGGAGACAGCTATCGGTATCTTTCCTATGCACTTAGATGATAGCTGTTATTTTTTGGTACTGGATTTGGATGAAAGTGATTGGAAAGAAGCCGGTTTAGCCATTCGAAGAATAGCCAGGGAACGCCAGATGGAAGCCCATTTAGAGATTTCTCGTTCGGGTCACGGACTCCATATTTGGTTCTTCTTTGAGGAAGCGATTCCGAGTCGAGAAGCTCGCTTGTTTGGAAAGAAACTATTAGAATTGGCTATGCAGGAAAGTATGCAACTGTCCTTTGATTCTTTTGATCGCATGTTTCCAAATCAGGATGTTCTTCCTAAGGGGGGATTTGGTAATTTGATTGCCTTGCCTTTTCAAGGAGAAGCTTATCATCAAGGGCGAACGGTCTTTGTGGATGAACAGTTTCAGCCTTATGAAGACCAATGGAGGTATTTACAAGAAATTCAGAGGGTTTCAACTGCTAAAGTGGCACTGTTAATCCAAGAGGAGTTAGGGAAGCAAGAATTGGATAAGGAGTTGAAGGTCATCTTATCCAATATGATCCAACTTGAAAAATCGTCTGTGACACCCAAGACACTTTTTTTCTTGAAAAATATGGCTTCATTTTCTAATCCCGAATTTTATTTAAAACAGGCTATGCGACAGCCAACCTATCAAATTCCTGAGCGAATGTATTTATTTGGAGAATCCGAACATTATTTATGGTTACCAAGAGGTTTGCTGTATCCATTGCAAGATAAATTTAAGCAGGTATCTGTGGAAGATAGGAGAAAGGTACAAAGGTCTATTAGCGTGGAATTTAAGGGAGAACTCACTTTGGACCAAGAGTTAGCCCTGTCAGATATGACTTCTAAAGAAAATGGTTTACTTCATGCGGAGACTGGTTTTGGGAAGACCGTTTTAGGTGCTGCTCTTATCTCTGAACGGAAAACAAAAACAATTATTCTAGTCCATAATAAGCAACTCTTAGACCAATGGTTAGATCGCTTAAACTGCTTTTTGACTTTCGAAGAGGAGGAGGCTATCCGTTATACGGCATCAGGTCGTGAAAAGGTAATCGGCTATGTTGGGCAGTACGGTGGGACTAAGAAATGGCTGAGTAAACTGGTTGATGTCGTTATGATCCAATCTCTATTTAAGTTGGAAAATAGTCAAAGTCTTTTGGATGAGTATGAGATGATGATTGTGGATGAGTGTCATCATGTCTCTGCCTTGATGTTTGAAAAAGTTGTTGCACAGTTTAGAGGGAAGTATCTTTACGGTTTGACGGCTACGCCTGAGCGTAAGAATGGTCATGAGCCTATCGTTTTTCAGAGAATTGGTGAGATACTCCATACTGCTGGTAAGAGGGAGACATCTTTTAAACGGCAATTGCAATTAAGATTTACTTCTTTTGGTCATCTGGAAATTGAAAAGACTAAGGCAAGTAATTTTATACAGCTTAGTGATTGGATTGCTATAGACTCAGCGAGGAATCAGCTGATTCTCAAGGATATTCTAGCCCAAGTGGCAGAAGGGCGGAATATCTTGGTTTTAGTCAATCGAATTCAGCAGATAGATGTCTTTGAAAAATTATTGAAAGAGAAAGAGGTTGATGACTGTTATATTATTAACGGAAAAACTAAAGTCCGAGAGAGAACAAGTTTACTGGAGATATTAGAACAGCTAGATAAAGGTTTTGTATTGTTGTCTACTGGAAAATACATTGGCGAAGGTTTTGACTTGCCTCAGCTAGACACGCTTATCTTGGCAGCGCCCTTTTCTTGGAAAAATAATTTGATTCAATATGCAGGTCGGATTCATAGAAACTACAAGAATAAGTCTTTGGTACGGATTTTCGATTATGTGGATATTCATGTTCCTTATTTAGAAAAGATGTTTCAGAAACGACAAGTAGCTTATCGAAAGATGGATTATCGTGTCATCGAGGGTGAGGAGAAACAATTCGTTTATGTTGATAGTAGATATGAGAAGGTGTTGAGAGAGGACTTGGCAGGGGAAAGACAGGAATGTATGCTTATTTTACCTTATGTGCACCAGACAAAACTGATGAATTTTCTAAAAGAATTTAGGATTAGTCAAATTGAGATATGTATACCAGAGACGGTTGCAAATAAAGCATGGCTAGACCAGTTGAAGAGCCAGAAAATTAAAGTATCTTTTACTCAATCAAAAATAGTCACGCCTATTCTTTTGGTAAACAAGACCATTGTTTGGTATGGTGCAATGCCATTATTAGGGAAGGTAGATGAAAAGACCATATTACGTTTGGAATCAGCTAGTATAGCTTCTGAACTAGTGGCAGGTTTACGATAGAGAAAATTTTTATGTATGATTTTCATTTCTTTAGTGAGACTGTTGCCATTATCACATTCGAATCACACAAAATAAAAAAATTTCTACAAGTACTTGACAAATAGATTGAAATATCTTAAAATGAAAATGGTTACAGAGTTATTAATTATTTAAGCTTCATGTCACCATTAAAAATTGAAATAAAAGGATGTTATCACTAATACAAGTGTGCAGGAACCTATTTAATCACATCGGAAGAAGTTTCTTGATGTTTTTAAGTAGGTTCCTTTTATTTTAAAAGGGAAATTTTATGATCATAAAACGAATACTAAACCACAATGCTGTAATTGCGCAAAGTAAAAAAGATATCGATATTCTTCTTTTTGGAAGGGGAATAGCTTTTGGAAGAAAAATTGGAGATAAAGTAAATCCAATTGATATTGAGAAAAGTTTTTTTCTCAAAAATAGAGATAATATGACCCGTTTTACAGAGATGTTTATTAACGTTCCTTTGGAGTTGGTGTACATCACCGAAAAAATAATTAATCTAGGTAAAATAACATTGGGTAATAATTTTGATGAGATTATCTATATAAATCTAACGGATCATATTTCTTCGAGTATAGAACGTTTTAAAGAAGGAGTTATTATTTCAAATCCCCTACGCTGGGAAATCTCGAAATATTATAAAGAAGAATTTGAACTTGGGAAAAGGGCTTTACAAATAATAAAAAAAGAGTTAGGTATTGAACTTCCAATTGATGAAGCTGCATTCATAGCGCTACATTTTGTTAATGCTAATTTAGAAAATAATTTTCAAGAGTCGTATAAAATCACTGAAATAATTATGGGAATTGAGAAAATCATTCAAGATTTCTATTGTACTGAGTTTAACCAAGATTCTATTGATTATTATAGATTCATAACTCATATAAAATTATTTGCCCATCGCTTGGTTGAAAATACAACTTATTGTGACGATGATGATGAAGACTTGTTAGCATTAATGAAAAATAAATATCCTAGAGAATATGAATGTGGTGAACAGGTGGCAATGTTTATACAAACTGAATACAATTATTTGCTGACTTCTAGTGAATTAGTTTATTTGATGGCTCATATTCGTCGCTTAACAAAAAATTTAGATTAATAGAATAGGAGAATACCATGAGTTATAAAGATACGGTACAAAAAATCCTCGATGTAATTGGAGGCGAAAAAAATGTCAATAGAGTTACCCATTGTGTAACACGTTTAAGATTAGAATTAAAAGATGAAAATTTAGTCAATGATGATGATGTGAAGAAGATACCAGGTGTAATAGGTATTATGAAAAAGAATGGGCAATATCAAATTATACTTGGTAATGATGTAGCTAATTATTATAAAGAATTCATTAAACTTGGCAATTTTGAAACAGATTCAGTTGATCAAGGGCACAAAGGGAATATTTTAGAAAGAATCATTGAATATATCGCTAGTTCCATGACTCCAATCATTCCAGCAATGTTAGGGGGAGGTATGTTGAAAGTCTTGGTAATCATTTTACCAATGCTTGGTATATTGCAATCAGATTCTCAGACTATTGCTTTTTTGACATTTTTTGGGGATGCTCCATATTATTTCTTACCGCTGTTATTAGCTTATTCTGCATCACAAAAATTAAAAGTAACATCTACATTAGCTATGTCTGTAGCAGGTGTACTTCTCCATCCAAATTTTGTTCAAATGGTGCAATCAGGGAATCCTCTTAGTTTATTTGGTGCACCTGTGACACCAGCTAGTTATGGTTCATCAGTCATTCCAATTCTTATTATGGTTTGGTTGATGAAATATATTGAAAAAATGATTGCTAAATTAACACCAGCTGTTACTAAGAGTTTTTTGCAACCTACGTTAGTATTATTAGTATCAAGCTTTATTGCCTTAGTTGTAGTCGGACCTATTGGAGTAATTGTTGGTGAAGGATTATCAAATCTAGTTGGGCACATGTACGGTGTAGCTGGATGGCTTACATTAGCTATTCTTGGTGCTATTATGCCATTTATTGTTATGACTGGAATGCATTGGGCTTTTGCACCTATTTTTTTGGCGGCATCTATTGCTACTCCAGACGTATTAATTCTTCCAGCAATGTTAGGGTCAAACTTAGCTCAAGGGGCTGCTTCGATGGCTGTTGCATTAAAGAGTAAAAATAATAATACAAAACAAATTGCTTTTGCAGCAGGTTTCTCAGCCTTGCTTGCAGGAATTACCGAACCTGCATTATATGGTGTGACTTTAAAATATAAAAAACCGCTTTATGCAGCTATGATTGGTGGTGGATTAGCGGGATTATTTGCAGGTCTTACTGGTGTTAAAGCGTATCTATTTGCTGTCCCATCTTTGATAGCGTTGCCTCAATTTATTTATTCTGATGCACCATCAAATATTGTAAATGCTTTAATTGTGGCGGTCATTTCGGTTGTTATTACCTTTGTATTAGCTTATATATTTGGAATCGATGAAGAAGAGAGTTCTAGTAATTTAGAAGTTGAAGCTGGAGTTTCAAATAAAAAAATGATATTTTCTCCTATATCAGGAGAAATCATTCCGTTAAGCGATGTCCAGGATAAAACATTTTCAGATAAACTAATTGGAGACGGAGTAGCGATTATCCCAAGTGAAGGTAAGGTTTATGCACCATTTGATGGGAAAATTACAAATATTTTTCCGACTAAGCACGCAATTGGATTGAAGAGTGATGAGGGTGTTGAGTTACTAATTCATATTGGATTAGATACTGTTGAGCTAAAAGGTCAAGGTTTTATTAGTCATGTAGAAGAAGGGGACAGAGTTTTCAAAAATCAGTTGATTTTTGAAATGGACTTAAATTTAATCAAGAGTAAAGGCTACGAAACAGTTACACCAGTAATTGTAACGAATACCAACGATTTTCTAGATGTATTAGTATTACCTAATAATCAGACAATCGAGCATTCTAAGGAATTACTGGTAATATTATAATGGAGGAAAGTTATGGCCATTTTTCCAGATGATTTTCTTTGGGGTGGAGCTGTTGCAGCTAATCAAGTAGAGGGAGCATATAATGAAGATGGTAAGGGATTATCAGTTCAGGATGTGTTACCCAAAGGTGGATTAGGAGAAGCAACAGAAAATCCTACAGAAGATAACTTAAAATTATTAGGTATTGATTTTTATCATAAATATAAGGAAGATATATCCTTGTTTTCTGAAATGGGCTTTAATGTTTTTCGCACTTCTATTGCATGGAGTAGAATTTTTCCAAAAGGAGATGAGGAAGAACCTAACGAAGCTGGTTTGAAATATTATGATGAATTGTTTGATGAACTACATGCTCACGAGATAGAACCACTTGTAACTCTTTCACACTATGAGACTCCATTATATTTAGCAAGAAAATATCATGGATGGATTGATAGGAGAATGATTCATTTTTATGAAAAATTTGCTCGAACAGTTTTAGAAAGGTATAAAGATAAAGTTAAATATTGGCTTACATTTAACGAAGTAAACTCTGTTTTGGAATTACCGTTTACTAGTGGAGGAATAGATATACCTAAGGAGAATCTTTCGAAACAAGAATTATATCAAGCTATACATCATGAGTTAGTCGCTTCGAGTTTGGTTACAAAAATTGCTCGAGAGATTAATTCAGAGTTTAAGGTGGGGTGTATGGTATTAGCTATGCCAGCTTATCCAATGACTCCAAATCCAAAAGATGTATGGGCGACTCATGAGTATGAGAATCTAAATTATCTATTTTCAGATGTGCATGTTAGAGGTTATTATCCGAATTATGCAAAAAGATATTTTAAGGAAAATAACATTAACATAGAGTTTGCAGCTGAAGATGCAGAGTTATTAAAAAATTATACTGTAGATTTTTTATCGTTTAGCTATTACATGAGTGTGACTCAATCTGCTCTTCCAACACAGTATAATTCAGGAGAAGGGAATATTATTGGTGGTTTAGTAAATCCTTATTTAGAGTCTTCAGAGTGGGGATGGCAAATTGATCCAATTGGACTACGTATAATTTTAAATAGATATTATGACCGTTATCAAATCCCATTATTTATAGTAGAAAATGGATTAGGTGCTAAAGATCAACTAATAAAAGATGAATTTAATAACTTAACCGTCCAAGATGATTATAGAATTCAGTATATGAAAGAGCATTTATTGCAAGTAGCTGAAGCTCTACAGGATGGTGTTGAAATTATGGGCTATACGTCTTGGGGATGTATTGACTGTGTTTCTATGTCCACTGCACAACTTTCTAAAAGGTACGGTCTCATTTATGTGGATCGAAACGATGATGGAAGTGGTACATTAAATCGATATAAGAAAATGTCTTTTACTTGGTATAAAGAAGTGATTGAATCAAATGGAGAATCCTTATTCAAATAGTTTGTTTATTGATGATTAGATATTATCACGGTTAAGGCAACATCTCATTAAATATGAAATAAAGAGGTTTGGAAGACATCAAATTCTAAACCTCTTTATTTTATAGGGGAGTATCAATTAATTTAACTTTATTACAGATAAGAATAAGCTAACAAGCAGAAGTGAGATAGGTCTTGCAAGAATGGTAAAAATCTGATAAACTAAGTAGTAATTGAATAGAAATCCGCAAGACTAGTAACTCAAGGGAAGTATATCAGGGAGGAGAGCCGTGACTGCAAGCTCTCTATATGAAAGCTGGGTGAATTCACTTGTGCATGGATTTAGAAATGAAGGTCTGGCTTGTCAGATGAAAACGGATGGTACCGCGTGTCAACGCTCCGAGTGGAGTTTTTGACATGTGGTTTTCTTTTTATCTACGAGCGACTGATGGAGGAATTATGTCAACTATTGAAGAACAATTAAAAGCGCTTCGCGAAGAAACGCTGGCTAGCTTGAAGCAGATCACTGCTGAAAATGAAAAAGAGATGCAAGATTTGCGTGTCTCTGTCCTTGGTAAAAAGGGTTCGCTTACTGAAATCCTCAAAGGGATGAAAGATGTTTCTGCTGAGATGCGTCCAATCATTGGGAAACACGTCAATGAAGCTCGTGATGTCTTGACAGTTGCTTTTGAAGAAACAGCTAAGCTCTTGGAAGAAAAGAAAGTCGCGGCTCAACTTGCTAGCGAGAGCATTGATGTGACACTTCCAGGTCGTCCAGTTGCGACGGGTCACCGTCATGTCCTCACACAAACCAGTGAGGAAATCGAAGATATTTTCATTGGGATGGGTTACCAAGTCGTGGATGGTTTTGAAGTGGAGCAAGACTACTATAACTTTGAACGTATGAACCTTCCCAAAGACCACCCAGCCCGTGATATGCAGGACACATTCTATATCACAGAAGAAATCTTACTCCGTACTCACACGTCTCCAGTTCAAGCGCGTGCTATGGATGCCCATGATTTCTCTAAAGGTCCTTTGAAAATGATCTCGCCAGGTCGTGTGTTCCGTCGTGACACAGACGATGCGACCCACAGTCACCAATTCCACCAAATCGAAGGTTTGGTTGTTGGGAAGAACATTTCTATGGCAGACCTTCAAGGAACCCTTCAGTTGATTGTCCAAAAAATGTTTGGTGAAGAGCGTCAAATTCGTTTGCGTCCATCTTACTTCCCATTCACAGAGCCATCTGTTGAGGTGGATGTTTCTTGCTTCAAGTGTGGTGGAGAAGGCTGTAACGTATGTAAGAAAACAGGTTGGATCGAAATTATGGGGGCCGGTATGGTTCACCCGCGTGTCCTTGAAATGAGTGGTATCGATGCGACTGTTTACTCTGGATTTGCTTTTGGTCTTGGACAAGAGCGTGTAGCTATGCTCCGTTACGGAATCAACGATATCCGTGGATTCTACCAAGGAGATGTCCGCTTCTCAGAGCAGTTTAAATAATGATTAGAAAAGTAGAAAAGGCAGATGTTGGGGTGTTGTCCAAAATTGCCAAACAAACCTTTCGTGAAACATTTGCTCATGATAATACGGAAGAGCAGTTACAGGAATACTTTGAAGAGGCTTATAGTCTGAGAGTTTTGTCAACTGAGTTGGAAAATCCAGAATCCGAAACCTATTTCATTATGCATGAAGAGGAGATAGCTGGTTTTCTCAAAGTCAACTGGGGAAGTGCTCAGACTGAGAGAGAATTAGAGGATGCTTTTGAAATTCAACGCCTCTATGTGCTACAAAAATTCCAAGGATTTGGATTTGGTAAGCAACTGTTTGAATTCGCTTTGGAACTTGCTACAAAAAATAGTTTTTCCTGGGCTTGGTTAGGTGTTTGGGAGCATAATACAAAAGCTCAAGCGTTTTATAATCGATATGGTTTTGAAAAATTTAGCCAACATCATTTTATGGTTGGTCAAAAAGTAGATACGGATTGGTTACTGAGAAAGAAATTAAGGTAAGAAGAGGATTCTTCTATTGAAATGATAGGAAAGGAAAAGAACTAGAGTGACAACTGTCATTCTGGAAAACTAAATTATGCTTGTATCTTATAAATGGTTAAAAGAATTGGTGGACATTGATGTGCCATCACAAGAGTTGGCTGAAAAAATGTCAACTACAGGGATCGAGGTAGAAGGTGTCGAATCACCTGCTGCTGGTCTCTCAAAAATTGTCGTCGGTGAGGTCTTGTCTTGCGAAGATGTGCCAGAAACTCACCTCCATGTTTGTCAGGTTAACGTTGGCGAAGAAGAAGCCCGTCAAATCGTCTGTGGTGCACCGAATGTGCGTGCTGGTATCAAGGTTATGGTGGCTCTTCCAGGAGCTCGCATCGCTGACAATTACAAGATCAAAAAAGGGAAAATCCGCGGTCTTGAGTCACTTGGGATGATCTGTTCGCTTGGCGAATTGGGAATTTCTGACTCAGTTGTGCCAAAGGAATTCGCAGATGGCATCCAAATCTTGCCAGAAAATGCCGTTCCAGGTGAGGAAGTCTTCTCATATCTAGACTTGGATGATGAAATCATCGAACTGTCTATCACACCCAACCGTGCGGATGCCCTTTCTATGCGTGGGGTGGCTCACGAAGTAGCAGCTATCTATGATAAGGCAGTCAACTTTAAAGAATTTACTCTTTCAGAAACTGACCAAGCTGCAGCAGATGCTCTTTCTGTGGGCATTGAGACAAACAAGGCGCCTTACTATGCCGCTCGTATCTTGGACAATGTGACCATCGCACCAAGTCCACAATGGTTGCAAAATATCCTCATGAACGAAGGTATCCGTCCTATCAACAACGTAGTGGACGTGACCAACTACATCCTGCTCTACTTTGGTCAACCAATGCATGCCTTTGACTTGGATACCTTTGAAGGAACTGACATCCGTGTGCGTGAAGCGCGTGCTGGTGAAAAATTAGTGACTTTAGATGGTGAAGAACGTGACTTGGACGTGAATGACCTAGTCATCACTGTCGCAGACAAGCCAGTTGCTCTTGCAGGTGTCATGGGTGGTCAAGCAACAGAAATTTCTGAAAACTCTAGTCGTGTTGTCCTTGAAGCTGCAGTCTTCAACGGAAAATCAATCCGCAAGACTAGCGGACGTCTTAACCTTCGTTCTGAGTCATCTTCTCGCTTTGAAAAAGGCATCAATGTGGCAACAGTCAATGAAGCCCTTGATGCGGCAGCTAGTATGATTGCAGAACTTGCAGGTGCGACGGTGCGCAAAGGCATCGTTTCAGCGGGTGAACTTGATACTTCTGATGTGGAAGTTTCTTCAACCCTTGCAGATGTCAACCGCGTCCTCGGAACGGAGCTTTCTTATGCTGATGTAGAAGATGTCTTCCGTCGTCTTGGTTTTGGTCTTTCTGGAAATGCAGACAGCTTTACAGTCAGCGTCCCACGTCGCCGTTGGGATATCACCATTGAAGCGGACCTCTTTGAAGAAATCGCTCGTATCTACGGTTATGATCGCTTGCCAACTAGCCTTCCAAAAGATGATGGTACAGCTGGTGAATTGACTGTGACACAGAAACTCCGTCGTCAAGTTCGTACGATTGCTGAAGGAGCAGGTTTGACAGAAATCATCACCTATGCTCTGACAACTCCTGAAAAAGCAGTTGAGTTTACGGCTCAACCAAGTAACCTTACGGAACTTATGTGGCCAATGACAGTGGACCGTTCTGTCCTCCGTCAAAATATGATCTCAGGTATCCTTGATACTGTTGCCTACAACGTGGCTCGTAAGAACAAAAACTTGGCCCTTTACGAGATCGGAAAAGTCTTTGAACAAACAGGTAATCCAAAAGAAGAACTTCCAACTGAAATCAACAGCTTTGCCTTTGCCTTGACAGGCTTAGTTGCTGAAAAAGATTTCCAAACAGCAGCAGTTCCAGTTGATTTCTTCTATGCTAAGGGAATCCTTGAAGCCCTCTTTACTCGCTTGGGACTAGAAGTGACCTATACAGCAACATCTGAGATTGCTAGCCTCCACCCAGGTCGTACAGCTATGATTTCACTCGGTGACCAAGTTCTTGGTTTCCTTGGCCAAGTGCATCCAGTCACTGCTAAGGCCTACGATATTCCAGAAACGTATGTAGCTGAGCTTAACCTTTCAGCCATCGAAGCTGCCCTTCAACCTGCTGCTCCATTTGTGGAAATCACCAAATTCCCAGCAGTCAGCCGTGACGTTGCCCTCCTTCTCAAGGCAGAAGTGACTCACCAAGAAGTTGTGGACGCTATCCAAGCTGCCGGCGTGAAACGTTTGACAGATATCAAACTCTTTGACGTCTTCTCAGGTGAGAAATTGGGACTAGGTATGAAGTCAATGGCTTATAGCTTGACTTTCCAAAATCCAGAAGATAGCTTAACGGACGAAGAAGTCGCACGCTACATGGAAAAAATCCAAGCGTCTCTCGAAGAAAAAGTCAATGCAGAAGTGCGTTAAACGATAGTATGATACAAATTCCCCCTCTAGTTTATGAACACTAGAGGGGTGATTTTATATAATACTCAATGAAAATCAAAAAGCAAACTAGGAAGCTAGCCGTAGGTTGCTCAAAACACTGTTTTGNNAGTAACCATATGTCTAAGGTAAGTCGACGCTGACATGGTTTGAAGAGATTGTCGAAGAGTATAAAATAATTAAAATGTGATTTCTGTAAAAATACATCTATGATCAGAGTTTTGAAAACTTACAATGTCTAAATTTTTAACATAGTAGTGGTTTTTAGGCAATAAAATATGATCTATTGTTGCATTAAAAAGTTTTGGACTTTGGCTATTCCAAGTTCCTCTTTCAAAAGGTGGAAGTGCATTTAATGCGTCCCTATGAGAGTTTATTTTTGCAAGTGCTCCATGACGCATAGTTGCATTAAAATCACCTGCAATAATAGCCTTTGGATATTTTGAAGCCAATTGATTATGAATGATGTTTAAGTCTTGCTTCCAGATTTCCATTAAACCTGGCAGAGGAGGAGCAGTATGCAAAGCAATGATATCTGGTATATTTTGTTTTCTCGAATGTAATAGAATTGTCCCGAACCGTGTTGGATGAAAAGTTTCAGCTTTTGTATAGAAATCGTAACTTTTCTTGACAATCACAGTCACAGGAGCTATTCCACTGTCAGTAGGTGGAGAAGTAAAAATATCATAGTTGGCCATAGAAAGTCCAACTTGATGAAACAATAGTTTGATTCTCTGGTTTTCTTGCTCACCTCTGATATTGGTAGCTAGTTCAGGGAATATAGCCATATCGGCATCAAAATGGCTAAAAATTCGCTCAATATGTTGTGCTTCTATTGATTAGCGATGTTCCAAGTTACTAATTTTAAGGTTTTAGTCTTATTTGATGTGGAAGAAAGGGTTTTATCTGTTCCGAATAATAGTAATATGAGCGATAATAAGAGCAAAATGCCAGAGTAAAACCGTATTTGTTTATTTTTCTTGTAAAAAGATAGGGAAAAAAATACGAAACTTAAAATAGGAAGCCATAGTTGCAGTAGCTAAGGGGAAGGCATAAATCTGTGCCAAGATAGGTCTGGTAGATAGCCAAATATTAAGATTAGAAGATGGGAAAAAAGAATAAGCTATGATAGGGATAGCGAAGAGAATGACAGAAAGGGCAGAAAGAAATGTTTTAATCATTGTATGAGTACCTCAATTTGCAATGGTTGCTCGGAGCTAATGTGACTTTGTGACTTTACTTGATTGATATTCTTTTTCTTGTCTTCCTCATAGATTAAGTACAACCCAAGTAAAAAAGTCCAATTTAAGATTGAAATGATTAAAAGGCACAGAAATGCAAGACAATTATACTACAAAAGGCAAACATTTGACAATCGATAGTCGTTGCTTAATCGAACGATGGAAAAAAGAAGGAAAATCAAATAGAGAAATTGCCTCTCTATTTGGAAAAGCTCCTCAAACATCCATACTGAAATCAAGCGTGGGACAGTCCGAAAATGTCTTGGGAAAGGGGGGTAAAGAGCTTTACTCTGCCGACTACGCTCAACAATTTTATGAAAATAATCGCAAGCGCTCGGTCAAGAAATCAAGCTTGACCAAGGAACTAAAGGAAAAGATTCTCCACTATCATAACCAAAAATTTTCGCCTGAAATGATGGTGATGGCTAAGGGCGTTAACGTGGGAATTTCAACCATTTACTATTGGATTCATCATGGAAAATTAGGATTATCAAAACAGGATCTGCTCTATCCTAGAAAAGGAAAAGCGCTTAAGAAACAAGCTAGTTCCAACTTTAAACCCGCTGGTCAATCTATCGAATCATAATTCGCTCATTATACATAGACGTAAAAGAAAGAGGGCTAAGTGATGGAGAATAGTGCTATTGGGAGTAACTGGAAGGATGTCCGATCTCAACTCTTTACAAAAGAGGAAATTCTTGAAAGTGATATGCGAGTGGCTATCATGAGTGAGCTGATTGAGGCTAGGCATGACCAAGGAATCAGCCAGAAAAAGCTGGAAGAATTCAGTGGAGTAAGCCAGCCTGTCATAGCTAGGATGGAAACAGGCAAGACAAGTCCTCAGTTGGATACAGTCTTGAAAGTTTTAGCCAGTTTAGGAAAGACACTAGCAGTCGTCCGACTTGAACAGGGAAAGAGTTGATTAGAGTAGACTCATACTCAATGAAAACCAAAGAGCAAACTAGGAAACTAGCCGTAGGTTGCTCAAAACACTGTTTTGAGATTGTAGATAAGACTGACGAAGTCAGTAACCATATGTCTAAGGCAAGGCGACGTTGACGCGGTTTGAATTTGATTTTCGAAGAGTATTATAGTCTTTTCTAATAACAAGCCATAGTCACTTATAAGAATTACTAATAACGCGTTTGAAGAGCATAACTGAAATAGAGCTATAAAACAAGCTACACAAAGGATTTGAGGCATTTTTCTCAGGTCTTTTTCTTTTGTCTAAAACAGAGATATAGTTTCAAACTATATCAAAGCCTAATTTTTTACAATTATACAGACGCTTTCTTTTCTGTTAAGATAGTCTCAACAACAAATTTTGGAGGACACATCATGTCAACTACAATCATCGGTTTCCCTCGTTTGGGCGAATTCCGCGAATTAAAATTTACAACTGAAAAATACTTTAGAAAAGAAATCTCAGAAGAAGAACTCTTGGCAGCCGCAAAAGACTTGCGTGCTAAACACTGGAACATTGTCAAAGAAAAAGGCATCACTGAAATTCCATCAAATGACTTTTCTCACTATGACAACTTCCTAGATGCAGCTTTCCTTTTCAACGTGGTACCTGCTTCAGTTCAAAACTTGGACTTGTCTGACCTTGAGCGCTACTTCGCTTTGGGTCGTGGTTACCAAGGAGAAAAAGGGGACGTTCGCGCCCTTCCAATGAAGAAATGGTTCAACACCAACTACCACTACATCGTTCCTAAGTTTGAAAAAGACACTCAAGTAAAATTGGCTGGTCACAAAATCTTTGATGAGTTCCAAGAAGCTAAAGAACTTGGTATCAACACTCGTCCTGTCCTTGTGGGGCCATTCACTTTCCTTCAATTGTCAGACTTTGAAGAAGGCGTGAAAGCAGAAGACTTCGTAGACAGCTTAGTTGCTGCTTACCAAGAAGTTTTTGCTAAATTGGCAGAACTTGGTGCGACTCGTATCCAATTGGATGAAGCGGCTCTTGTAAAAGACTTGACAGCTGAAGAAAAAGCCCTCTTCTTGAATCTCTACAACAAGCTTTTGGCTGACAAAAAAGGTCTTGAAGTCTTACTTCAAACATACTTCGGAGACGTTCGTGACGTTTACGCTGACCTTGTGAACTTGCCAGTGGATGCAATCGGTTTGGACTTCGTTGAAGGTAAGAAAACTCTTGAATTGGTTAAAGGTGGTTTCCCAGCTGACAAGACTCTTTATGCAGGTATTGTCAATGGTAAAAATATCTGGCGTAACAACTACGAAAAGAGCTTGGCTGTTCTTGAGCAAATCCCAGCTGAAAACATTGTGTTGACAAGCTCATGCTCACTTCTTCATGTGCCATTTACAACTGCTAATGAAGAATTTGAACCAGCAATCTTGAACCACTTTGCCTTTGCGGTTGAAAAATTAGATGAGATCCGTGATTTGGATGCTATCCGCAATGGTCAAGGTGAAGAAGCACTTGCAGCTAACAAAGAACTCTTTGCGACTGAACGTGTGGGTGAAAATGCTGAACTCCGTGCGCGTATCGCTGGCTTGACAGATGCAGACTACACTCGTTTGCCAGCCTTTGCAGAACGTGAAGCTATCCAAGAAGAAGCTTTCAAACTTCCAGCTCTTCCAACAACAACTATCGGTTCATTCCCTCAAACTAAAGAAGTTCGTGCGAAGCGTTTGGCTTACCGTAAAGGTGAATTGTCTCAAGAAGAGTACGACGCTTTCCTTGCTGAAACGATCGATGAATGGATCAAATGGCAAGAAGATATCGACTTTGATGTCCTTGTTCATGGTGAATTTGAGCGTAATGACATGGTTGAGTACTTCGGTCAAAACTTGTCAGGTTACCTCTTCTCTAAAAATGGTTGGGTACAATCATACGGTATGCGTGGGGTGAAACCACCAATCATTTGGGGTGATGTCACTCGTCTTAACCCTATCACTGTTAAATGGTCTAGCTATGCACAAAGCCGTACAAACAAACCTGTTAAAGGTATGTTGACTGGGCCTGTTACCATCCTCAACTGGTCATTCCCACGTGAAGACATCTCTATTAAGGATTCTACTCTTCAAATCGCCCTTGCGATCAAGGATGAAGTGCTTGACCTTGAAGCTGCTGGTGTGAAGATCATCCAAATCGACGAGGCTGCTCTTCGTGAAAAATTGCCACTCCGTCGTAGCGACTGGTACGAAGACTACCTTGACTGGGCAATTCCTGCCTTCCGCTTGGTACATTCAACAGTAGCACCAGACACACAAATCCACACTCACATGTGTTACTCAGAATTTACAGATATCATCCCAGCTATCGATAACATGGATGCAGACGTCATTTCCTTTGAAGCTAGCCGTTCAAACCTTGAAATCTTGGACGAACTCAAAGCGAAAAACTTCCAAACAGAAGTGGGACCTGGGGTTTACGATATCCACTCTCCTCGTGTGCCAAATGAAGGCGAAATCGACAATACAATCGAAGCCATCCTTGCTAAAGTGCCAAGCAAGAAAGTTTGGATCAACCCAGACTGTGGTTTGAAAACACGTGGTATTCCAGAAACAAAAGAAAGCTTGATCCGCCTTGTGGAAGCAGCTAAAGCTGCGCGTGAGAAATTGTAAGATTAGATTTCTCTCCATACAATGGTTGTTCAAAAAGAAATCAACTAGAAAAGGTTATTACATATGTCACGCCAAACACCGTCACTCTCATTTGAAGTGTTCCCTCCAAACCCAGCCGTGGGTAATGATAACATTATTTCTGCTCTTCAAAATATGCAGGAGTTGGCTCCCCACTTTATCAGTGTGACTGCCAGCAATAATAAATTTAATATCAAGGAAACGACGGTCCGTTTGGCTGATTTTATCCAAAATGACTTGGCGATTCCGACTATTGCTCACTTGCCAGCCATCTATTTGACCAAGGACAAGGTTGCTGAAACTATTGCAGACTTGGACAAGGTTGGGGTGCAGAAAATCTTGGCTCTTCGTGGGGATATTATTCCAGATGTGGAACCACAAAAGGATTTTCGCTACGCAACGGACTTGATTGAGTTCATCAAGGAACAAGCCCCTCACTTTGATATTGTTGGCGCTTGCTATCCAGAAGGCCATCCAGATTCACCAAATCAGATTTCAGATATTCAAAATCTTAAGAAGAAAGTGGATGCAGGTTGTTCGAGCCTTGTAACTCAGCTTTTCTTTGACAATGAGCGCTTCTATGATTTCCAAGACAAGTGTATCTTGGCTGGGATTGATGTTCCCATTCATGCAGGGATTATGCCAATTCTGAATCGAAATCAGGCTCTCCGCCTCTTGAAGACTTGTGAGAATATCCATCTTCCACGCAAATTTAAAGCCATCTTAGACAAGTATGAGCATGACCCTGAGTCGCTCAGAGCAGCAGGACTTGCCTATGCGGTGGACCAAATTGTGGACTTGGTAACTCAGGATGTTGCCGGTGTGCATCTCTACACTATGAACAATGCGGAAACAGCAAAATACATCCACCAAGCAACTCATGCCTTGTTTAATCACCAGTCCTTAGGATAATAAAAAGTAAACCATTCTTCTCAGCTGAGGGGAATGGTTCCTTTTTAATGGTAAAGACCGCACTTTTTAAGAAAAATATGATAAAATAGACTCTGTACGTACTTGATACAAAGATGAGGGTATTAACAGATTCTTAGCTATTCAAATCTGCTATAGAAGGTACAAATGCTAAAGAATAATATTTTTAAACTTTTCAAAGTATCTAGATAGTTGAACACGGGCTAAAAGCTGTGTAAAAAAGATAAACTGTCTTGTCTTCATCGAAGACTTCGTCAGTTTCCTATTTTTACTTTGCTTTTGACGTCCTTGGTATCTTGATCTTTGTAGGCAAGGCGTATAATTTCATCAATCCAAAGGGGATTAAAATGACAAAACAAGTGTTTCAAACGACTTTTGCGGGTCGTGAGTTAATTGTAGAGACTGGTCAGGTTGCTAAGCAAGCAAATGGCTCTGTTGTCGTGCGTTACGGTGAGTCAACTGTCTTGACTGCGGCCGTTATGTCTAAGAAAATGGCAACTGGGGATTTCTTCCCTCTTCAAGTCAACTACGAAGAAAAAATGTATGCAGCTGGGAAGTTTCCGGGTGGCTTTATGAAACGTGAAGGACGTCCTTCAACGGATGCGACTTTGACAGCGCGTTTGATTGACCGTCCAATCCGTCCTATGTTTGCGGAAGGTTTCCGTAATGAAGTACAGGTGATTAACACCGTGCTTTCTTATGATGAAAATGCTTCTGCACCAATGGCAGCTATGTTTGGTTCATCTTTGGCACTTTCTATCTCGGATATTCCATTTGATGGACCAATCGCTGGTGTTCAAGTGGGCTATGTAGATGGTCAAATCATCATCAACCCTAGTCAAGAACAAGCAGAGCAATCTCTCCTTGAATTGACAGTAGCTGGTACTAAACACGCTATCAACATGGTAGAGTCTGGTGCTAAAGAATTGTCAGAAGAAATCATGTTGGAAGCTCTCCTTAAAGGGCACGAAGCAGTCAAAGAATTGATTGCCTTCCAAGAAGAAATCGTTGCAGCAGTTGGTAAGGAAAAAGCAGAAGTAGAATTGCTTCATGTGGATGCTGAATTGCAGGCTGAAATTATCGTAGCCTACAACAGCGACCTCCAAAAAGCGGTCCAAGTAGAAGAAAAATTGGCGCGTGAAGCTGCGACTCAAGCAGTTAAAGACCAAGTGACTGCTGTTTACGAAGAAAAATATGCAGACCACGAAGAATTTGACCGTATCATGCGTGATGTGGCTGAAATCTTGGAACAAATGGAACACGCTGAAGTGCGCCGCTTGATTACAGAAGATAAGGTGCGTCCTGACGGTCGTAAGGTAGATGAAATCCGTCCTTTGGATGCGGTTGTTGATTTCCTTCCTCGTGTGCACGGTTCAGGTCTCTTCACTCGTGGACAAACTCAGGCCCTTTCAGTTTTGACCTTGGCTCCAATGGGAGAAACTCAAATCATTGATGGTTTGGACCCAGAGTACAAGAAACGCTTTATGCACCACTATAACTTCCCACAATACTCTGTAGGGGAAACTGGTCGTTACGGTGCGCCTGGTCGTCGTGAAATTGGTCACGGTGCTCTCGGTGAGCGTGCCCTTGCTCAAGTCTTGCCAAGCTTGGAGGAATTCCCATACGCTATCCGTCTGGTAGCAGAAGTCTTGGAATCAAATGGTTCTTCATCTCAGGCTTCTATCTGTGCGGGAACGCTTGCTCTTATGGCTGGTGGTGTGCCAATCAAGGCGCCAGTAGCAGGGATTGCCATGGGTCTCATCTCAGATGGAAATAACTACACAGTCTTGACAGATATCCAAGGTTTGGAAGACCACTTTGGAGACATGGACTTCAAGGTTGCAGGTACTCGTGACGGGATTACAGCCCTTCAAATGGATATCAAGATTCAAGGAATTACTGCAGAAATCTTGACTGAGGCTCTTGCCCAAGCCAAGAAAGCGCGTTTTGAAATCCTTGATGTGATTGAAGCAACCATTCCAGAAGTTCGTCCAGAATTGGCTCCAACTGCTCCGAAAATTGATACCATCAAGATTGATGTGGACAAGATCAAGATTGTCATCGGTAAGGGTGGAGAAACCATCGACAAGATTATCGCTGAAACAGGCGTTAAGATTGATATCGACGAAGAAGGAAATGTATCTATCTACTCTAGTGACCAAGATGCCATCAATCGTACTAAAGAAATTATTGCTGGTTTGGTTCGTGAAGCTAAGGTGGATGAAGTTTACCGTGCTAAAGTCGTTCGTATCGAGAAATTTGGTGCCTTTGTTAACCTCTTTGATAAGACAGATGCCCTTGTTCATATCTCTGAGATGGCTTGGACGCGTACCAATAATGTCGAAGACTTGGTAGCAATCGGGGATGAAGTTGATGTTAAAGTTATCAAGATTGATGAAAAAGGACGTGTGGATGCTTCTATGAAAGCTCTCCTTCCTCGTCCTCCAAAACCTGAACGTGATGAAAAAGGCGAAAAGTCTGAGAGACCTCACCGCCCACGTCATCACAAGGATCACAAACCTAAGAAAGAATTTACAGAAACACCAAAAGATTCAGAATAAGAAAAGGAGAAATGTATGGGATGGTGGCGCGAAACCATTGATATCGTAAAAGAAAATGATCCAGCGGCCCGCACCACTTTGGAGGTTTTACTGACTTATCCAGGTGTCAAAGCCTTAGCGGCCCACCGTCTTTCGCATTTTCTCTGGAATCATGGCTTCAAACTCTTGGCTCGTATGCACAGTCAGTTCTGGCGCTTTTGGACTCAGATTGAGATTCATCCAGGTGCCCAAATCGACTCTGGAGTCTTTATTGACCATGGTTCAGGCCTGGTTATCGGAGAGACTGCTATTGTTGAAAAAGGTGTTATGCTTTACCACGGAGTAACTCTTGGTGGGACAGGAAAAGACTGTGGCAAACGCCATCCGACCGTTCGTCAGGGTGCCCTTATATCAGCACATGCTCAAGTCATCGGACCTGTGGAAATCGGTGAAAATGCCAAGGTCGGTGCAGCAGCAGTTGTCGTCGCAGACGTGCCTAGTGATGTGACGGTTGTCGGTATTCCGGCCAAGATTGTCCGTGTTCATGGTAAAAAGGATGAGCCGGCCATTCACGAAGTAGAAGAAAAACGAGAGTACTACGTCAATAAACTCGAGCAGGCTAAAGATGTAAGTCACAGATCGTCTGGTTTGTAGAGGATACCTATATGATTCAAGCAAGAAACAAGTTAAGCCAAGAGGAGTTATCTGAGGCGAAAAAACTAATTAACTGTTGCCAAAACTATGACGGTACCTATCGTAATCCCTATCTCTCTAACATGCTTAATTTTGACCCAAACATGCCCGCCTTTTTCCTTTATTATGAAAAAGGCGAACTTGTTGGTCTCTTAACTGTCTATGCAGATGACCAAGATGTAGAAGTGACGATACTGGTTCATCCAGATCATCGCCGTCAGGGAATTGCGCGTGCGTTGTTTACTAGTTTTGAGAGAGAAACAGCTTCTTTTCCGATTCATTCAGTTACTTTTCAGACAGAGCGTGTTTTTCTAGACCGCCATCCTGATTTTGTCAGTAACTGGGGATTGGTCGAGGATGAAGAGACAGAAACCTGGTTAGGTAAGGATAGAAGACCTTATCCGTTAGCAAAGGTTTCTAATCTTGAAGTTTTGTTAGCAGATAGTTCGTATCAGGAGCAAATCAGTCAGTTAAAATTTCAGGCATTCTCAGAGGAACATGAATCTAGAGAAGTTGTGGATAGATATGTTGCTGAGGCTCTGAAAGATCCAGAAAGCCACTTGTATATTTTATTAAAAGACGGTCAGGTTATTGGAACTTGCACGGTTGATTTATCGAGCGATACGAATTACTTCTACGGTTTAGCAATATCTGAACCTGAACGTGGAAAAGGCTATGGAAGCTACTTAGCAAAATCCCTTGTCAACCAACTAATTGAGCAAAATGACAAGGAATTTCAGATTGCAGTGGAAGATAGCAATGTAGGTGCCAAACGTTTGTATGAAAAAATTGGCTTTGTCAAACAGACTCAGGTGGTTTATCTGAATGAGAAAGGAGCAAGGGATTCCGAAGTGTAGAGATATTCGGACTGAAATTCAATTGAACTCTTAGTGATGAAACTAACTGTTCTTGGATTTCAGCTTTCCTGACTATGATTTATGATTAAAATCTATGACACTATGTCTCGTAATTTGCGAGAATTTGTCCCAATTGAGGACGGCAAGGTCAAGATGTATGTTTGTGGGCCAACCGTGTATAACTATATCCACGTAGGGAATGCCCGTTCGACGGTAGCTTTTGATACGATTCGACGTTACTTTGAGTATCGTGGGTACGAAGTTGCCTATATTTCTAATTTCACGGATGTGGATGATAAGATTATCAACCGTGCCAAGGAAGAAGGTATCACGCCTCAGGAGGTTGCGGACAAGTACATCGCTGCCTTTCGTGAGGATGTGACAGCCTTGGGCGTCAAACCTGCGACCCGCCATCCGCGTGTGGTGGAGTTTATGGCTGACATTATCCGCTTTGTGGAAGATTTGATTGAAAAAGGTTTTGCCTACGAGAGTCAAGGAGATGTCTATTTCCGTGTGGAAAAATCCCACAACTATGCCAAGTTAGCCAATAAAACCTTGGAAGACTTGGAGCTGGGTGCTTCAGGTCGTACCGATGAAGAAACAGCTCGCAAGGAAAATCCTGTAGACTTTGCTTTATGGAAAGCTGCTAAACCAGGCGAGATTTCTTGGGACAGTCCTTGGGGACCTGGTCGTCCGGGCTGGCATATTGAGTGTTCGGTCATGTCGACAGAAATTTTGGGCGATACTATTGATATCCACGGTGGTGGAGCGGACCTTGAGTTTCCTCACCACACCAATGAAATTGCCCAGTCTGAAGCTAAAACAGGCAAGACTTTTGCCAACTACTGGATGCACAATGGCTTTGTCAATATCGACAATGTCAAGATGTCCAAATCTTTGGGGAACTTTATCACTGTCCATGATGCCCTCAAAACCCTCGATGGGCAAGTGCTTCGTTTCTTCTTTGCGACTCAACACTACCGCAAGCCCATCAACTTTACAGAAAAGGCAGTGCGTGATGCAGAGACTAATCTCAAGTATCTGAAAAACACCTATGAGCAACCATTTACTGGAACTGTAGATGTTCAAGAGTTACAGGACTTTAAAGACAAGTTTGTAGCAGCTATGGATGAGGATTTCAACTCTGCCAACGGTATCACAGTTGTCTTCGAAATGGCCAAATGGGTCAACTCAGGCAACTATGATACAAGTGTTAAGGAAGCTCTTGCGGATATGTTGGAAGTCTTTGGAATTGTCTTTGTTGAGGAAGTTTTGGATGCAGAGATTAAAGTTTTGATTCAAAAACGTCAAGAAGCGCGTGCCAATCGTGACTTTGCCACAGCAGACCAAATTCGTGACCAATTGGCTGCTCAAGGGATTAAGCTCCTTGATACCAAGGATGGAGTGAGGTGGACACGTGATTGATGTCAATCTCATTAACGGGATTGCGCTAGCCTTTGAGGGGGACGCGGTATATTCCATGTATATTCGCCGTCACCTCATCCTCAAAGGTATGACCAAGCCCAATAAACTCCACCAAGAAGCGACCAAGTATGTCTCAGCCAAGGCTCAGGCTCGCCTGATTTCCCTTATGTTAGAGGAGCAAGTCCTGACGGAAAAAGAAGAAGAAATCTACAAACGTGGTCGCAATACCAATAGTCACACCAAGGCCAAAAATGCTGATGTGGTGACTTACCGTATGTCCACAGGTTTTGAAGCAGTCATGGGCTATCTCCATATGACTGAAAATCTGGAACGTCTTGAGAGCTTGATTTCATGGTGCATCCAAAAAGTGGAGGGCTAGGACATGATGGCAAAAGAACTACAAGACTGGTTTCCTGAAGCTCAGATTTCAGACCAACCAATAGAGAAAGAGGGCTATCTCACGCTCCCTTTGGCTTCTCAGCGGTGGATTTTGCTGGATGAAGCTGGGCTTAGCGAGCGTGAAAAGCAGTTGATTTCCCTTTTGACCCAGCAGGAGCAGGCTCGTTCGCTCAATCCTTGGTATTCTTATCTGATTGAGGGGAAGGGACAGGCACCGCAAGCTTTTAAAAAGATTCAGCTGGTTTATTGCCATCTTTCCTATTTTCAGCAGGAAAATCTAGCTTCTTGGCTGGATATGATGCGGACTCTTTTTCCGAACTGTCAGACCGTCCTTCAGGTTGGAGCTCAGGATTATGTTTTCGTGCTTCAACAAGATAAGTACGCCTCTGTACGAGCTATTTTAAGTGATACGATTGAGGCAGTTGAGTATGACTTTGGACTGCGTCTCTCTATTATGTTAGGACAGGTTTGGTCTCAGACGGGACATCAAGTCCTATCAGACTTAATCAAAGCGGAGCGCGATTTGTTCAAGACTTGGTGGCGTCAGGGTCACCAAGGTGTTCATACTTTTTCTCAGCTCTATCTTTGGAGTATGGGGGAAAGAATTGTGGACCTGAGAGTCATTAAAGAATGCCTGCACCAGATGATTTTGGACCAGGATCAGATTCAGGAAATCATTCTCTCTCTTTGGGAAAATAGTGCTGTTCTCACTAAAACAGCTCAGCAACTCTATCTGCACCGCAATTCTCTCCAATACAAGATTGATAAGTGGGAAGAGTTGACAGGGCTTCAGTTGAAAGAGTTGACCGACCTGACTCTGTGTTATCAATTGATTTTAGGTTCTTTGTCAACTATAGTTGGTTTGTAAAGAAGTTAATATTTGGAGAAGAGGATTGCCATCTTCTCCATTTTTATGTGCAGAGTTATAGTGGATTGAGGCTGGGAAAGTACACTGTGACTGCTAAAACATTCTTAGAATTTGCTTTGATTTTCCTAATCTATTCATGTAAAATTTATGTTATTTCACTATAGTTGTTTGATTTTTGTTTAGTATTAGAAGATTGAAAATCAATGAATAAATCTACCAGCAGATGACTCAAAACGTCCTTTTGAAGCTCTAGGTAAGGCAAAGTTGACGTAGTTTGAAGAGGTTTTCGCATAGTAGGAACATCCAATTTTGCTGTGTTTACTTATGGAGTTTTTCCTAGTGATACTTATATCTAGACACAAAACTATAGCTTGAGAGCTAGTCATTTTCAGATAAGATTTAACTCTTCCTAATACTGGGTTTTGTTTGCTTTTCAGAGTCCTTTTCTACTAGAAACTGGAATGTATCCTATTTATAGTGGTAATCGCTAGAAATATGGTAGAATCAAAAAAAGAATCAGCTGCTTTTTTATGTAAATTTCAACCTGTGAAGTCTAAAAATTTTTAACTTTCTCCTTTCTTTTCCGAATAAATAGATAGTAGCAGTGAATCTAGCAAACCTAGATTAAAAAATGTGCTATAATAGAAGGAGGAAAAGGATGATTCTAAGACATCCGGGCATTAGCCCAACCAATGACTTGGTTGCTAAGAAGATTTTTAGTAATCCAGAGATCACTTGTCAATTTATTCGCGATATGTTGGATTTACCAGCCAAAAATGTGACCATTTTGGAGGGAAGTAACATTCATGTCTTGCCTTCCATGTCCTATTCAGCGCAGGATTTCTATACCAGTATAGACGTCTTGGCGGAGTTGGACAATGGGACACAGGTTATCATTGAGATTCAGGTTCATCATCAGAATTTTTTCATCAATCGCCTGTGGGCTTACCTGTGCAGTCAGGTTAATCAAAACCTTGAAAAAATCCGTCAACGTGAAGGTGATACCCACCAGAGCTACAAATACATTGCACCAGTTTACGCAATCGCAATTGTAGATAGCAACTACTTCTCGGACGATTTGGCTTTTCACAGCTTTAGTATGCGAGAAGATACGACAGGTGAGGTTTTAACTATCACAAATAACGGACAAGAAAACCATCTGGTTAAGATGGCGTTCTTGGAATTAAAAAAATATAGAGAAACCAGCAAAGACGAGGTTCGCAAGCCGTGGTTGGAGTTTTTCGGGAATAAACCCTTTACCCAGCAACCTGAGCGAGCCATCAGCCAGGCAGACCAACTGCTGGACTACAAGAGCTGGTCCGAGGAGGACAGGAGAATGTTTAGTGAACAACGCAGACGCGAAGAACAAGCCTTGTTAGCGCATGACTATGCCTTGGAACAAGCTGAGGAAAAAGGGTTGGAACGTGGTCGTGCAGAGGGTTTAGAGCGTGGACGAGCTGAGGGAGTTGAACAGGGATTGGAGCGCGGGAAAGTTGAAGGAAGGGAAGAAGGAAAACTTTTTGCCTTTCTGGATATGGTTCGTCAAGGTCTTCTAACACCTGAGGTTGCGAGTGAGCAATCAGGCATGACCGTGGCTGAGTTTGAAGAACTATTGAAAGAGCATCATAAATAAAACCTAAAAAATACAGAGAAACCAGCAAGGACGAGGTTCGTAAACCGTGGTTGGAGTTTTTCGGGAATAAACCCTTTACCCAGCACCCCGAGCGAGCCATCAGCCAGGCAGACCAACTGCTGGACTACAAGAGCTGGTCCGAGGAGGACAGGAGAATGTTTAGTGAACAACGCAGACGCGAAGAACAAGCCTTGTTAGCGCATGACTATGCCTTGGAACAAGCTGAGGAAAAAGGGTTGGAACGTGGTCGTGCAGAGGGTTTAGAACGTGGACGAGCTGAGGGAGTTGAACAGGGATTGGAGCGCGGGAAAGTTGAAGGAAGTTTGTCCATGCTACTAAATCTAGTCCGTCAAGGTCTTTTGCCTTCTGAAGTTGCCAGTCAACAGTTGGGTATGACTGTCTCTGAGTTTGAGGCACTATTGAAAGAGCATCATAAATAAGATCTAACAAATACAGAGAAACCAGCAAAGATAGTATTCGCAAACCGTGGTTGGAGTTTTTCGGGAATAAACCCTTTACCCAGCACCCTGAGCGAGCCATCAGCCAGGCAGACCAACTGCTGGATTACAAGAGCTGGTCCGAGGAGGACAGGAAAATGTTTAGTGAACTACGTATGCGAGAAGAACAAGCCTTGTTAGCACATGACTATGCCTTGGAACAAGCTGAAGAAAAAGGTTTAGAGCGTGGACTTGAACGTGGCCGTGCAGAGGGTTTAGAGCGTGGACGAGCTGAAGGAGTTGAACAAGGACTTGAACGTGGGAAAGCTGAAGGAAGTTTGTCTATGCTACTAAATCTAGTTCGTCAAGGTCTTCTGACACCTGAGGTTGCCAGTCAGCAACTGGGTATGACCGTGGCTGAGTTTGAGGCGCTTTTGTAAGTTAGGGGATGTATCTAGCTTTTCCCTCAAAATCTTATCAGAGTGCTAGGAAACTTACATCGTATTTCACTATTTTCAGCAGAATGCTTCTGTTGATTTTATATCGAAAAAATGGCGGATTTTATCTTTCTATAGATAGGGTCTGTTTTTTATTTATGTTAAATTTAAAATATTATCCATAATAAGGCTGATATATAAAGGTGTGCATATATATATATAATTGCAAGAAAATACTGTTATATCGGCTTTTTTGTTACTTTTTTAGCGTCTCCACGAGACTGCTAAAAACTTCGCGTTTTGCTGTTCAAATTTGCGAAAATAGGATATAATAATACTATCTCAGAATTTGTCTTTTGACAAGTGTGGGAATAAAAAGAAACATATCCTTTCTTTAAATACCTAAAATATTTAAGGGGGGGGTATTTTTTGGTACCTCCAGAAAGGGAAAACGAGAGGTAAGATAATGAGAAAATCATATCGTGATGATAATGGTGAAAAAATTTACCGTTACTCAATAAGGAAATATCATTTTGGGGCTGCTAGTGTTGCAGTGGCGGCTCTGATGTTCTTTGCGAATGGGGTGCAAGCGCAGGCCCCTGCAGTGTCTCCAGTAACAGCTAGTGATGTAGTTGCTGGACCTTCTGGAAATTCAGATGAGGATCCACAGGACTCAGATGAGGAGAGTCCTGAGAAAACGGCAGTAGTTGAACAACCTGTTGCCCTCAAATCAGCAGGAGAATCTAGCGCTCCAGAAGCTAAAACTGAAGAAGGAAGTCAAGAAGAATCAGAAGCTGAAGTTAAAAGTCTTCAGCCTGAGACTAAGATAGATGAGAACGCAGAAGCTCCTCAAGTGGCGAAGGAAAAAGATCAGGAAGGATCAGCGCCAGTAGCTGACACAAGTGTAGCCAAATCGACACAAAGCACCCTAGAAGCTTTGTTGGCAAATCTGACCTTAGACTCCATGAAGGCTCTCCACACTGAAGTAGAAGAAGGTCTCGCAAAGGCTAAGGCGGTCTTAGAGAATCCAAAAGCGACGCAAGCACAGGTTGATGAGCAAGTCAAACTCATGGAAGACCTGACTCGTCGGGTCAGGGAAGCTTTGTCACCTCAAGTTTCAACTCCTCCAGTCTTAGAAAAAGCAGGTCTGACAAACACTAGGCTGGATACTCCAGAGGGGACTGTACTAACTCCAAAGGAAGCTGTTACAAAAGTCCTAGAGAAGAATCCTGTAGCATCAACTAATGGAGAAGTTAGGACTCCATCAACTAAACTTTCAAAGCCAGAAGTTAGTGATAATCAGAACAAAGAAAAATTGAAAACGATTTCGAAAGATTTGTCTGCCTATCTGACACAGGCAAATGAAATCACACGTCCTGAGACTAAGAAACTTTTAGAAGGAGTAGAAGAAATTGTTAAATCAATTGAAGCTAGTGTATTACAACCTCAGTTAACACCAGCTGAAATTGAAGAACTCCTCAAAAAAGGAAAGCAAGCTGAGAAGAAACTTGCCTTAGCACTTACTCGTGAAAAATCAGGAAAACGTGATTTGCGAAATGGAAGTAGAATGGCGGAAGGTACTGATTTTAGAGCTAATCCAACGGCGCTAAATACAAAAAGGGCGTATATTGTGCAAAATGGAGACGGTTCAGGGTTGCCTGCCGAGACTTATTTGTATGCGATGAGAAGAGGCACTAATGATAGACTTCCTAGAGAAGATAATCAAGTAGCAGTGGAGGAGGCCTTAAACGAAGCAAAGATAACTGTTCGAAAAGATTCTAACGTTGAAGGAGACTACATCTGGACTGTTACTTTCAATACTCATAATCGAAGTCACCAAAATGCTTTGTATTGGTTTACTTTGCCTAAGGGACATATCATGAAAGATGCCCTTGCGGTTACCAGAAAAACAAGCGGTAGTAAGTCATATGGTGGAGGTCTACTAAATGATGATTGGCGTAGTAAAATAAAAGAACATTTGAGTGCGACTGAAGCGGATTATGGAAGTGCTGAAAATCATCATTTTACTGAAGCTTTTGATAGTGTAACTGACGTTACGGAAACCGATTATATCATAGGTTCTACTCAGAGAGTTCAAGCCAAACCAAATCAAACTCAGGCTTCATCAGCATATTATTATTTAGGACCTCTTTTTCATAAATTTACTCGACAACCTATAGGAAATACAGCTATTTCCGATGCTATTCAAGCCAAAGCAACTAAAAATATAGAGGTGTTAAAACAGAACAGCGACCAATTATACTATTTAAAATATAATGACTCTGGTACTGTAACAATTTCTTACAAGACGCATACAGATAATAAGTTTGCTCCACTTTATTATGGTGCTGGTATGAGGTCGTATGAATATTCATCTGGCCTAATGTACTTCATGGCGAGAGGTTTACAAGAAAAGCCGAATGCTCCGACAGTTGCGCCTAATAATGAGGGAACCGTGACAGTAACTCCTTATGCTGATTCTGCCCAAAATAAAAACGTAGATAAGGTAGACCTTACTTATACGAATACTAGTGGCGCAAATAAAACGGTGACCTTAATACGTAATGCTCAAAACGGAACGTGGACTAGTAGTGGGGATGGTGCGGATGGAATTCAAATCAATGGAAATTCATTCTCAGTAAAAGCAGGGCATGCTAAAGCTGGAACAGAAGTTAGTGCCATATCTTACTTTGGGAATAGTGATGCTAGTGATATACGTAAAGCGCCTGTGCCAACGGACGGAGTTCCGCCGGTAGTTAGTGTGAATGGAACTAAGCTTCCAACAAGTAAAAATAACTCAAACCCTGTTTTGTATGAGGTTGCTCAGGGCGAAAGATTCACTCCAACTATAAAAGTATGGGATAATTCAGGAAAAATCAATAATCTATCTATTGACAATACACCAGGTGGGGTTAATAAAGAAAAGTTCAGTCAAGATTTCCGTACTCAAACAACAGCCACGGAAGCTACTCCATACACTGCTCCAACTTTAGATGGTATAGTTGCTGATACTCAAACTCCAGGAGTTCATATAGCGGAAATCAGAACCCAAGATGGAAATGGTAATTCACAAACTTATTACTTTAACTACAAAATTAAACCAAAAGCACCAACAGTTACTATTCCTCAAAATCAAGGCGGGAAGCTAGTTTCCACAGAGCGTAGTATTTCGGGTACAGGTCAGCCTGGAGCAAAAGTAAAAATTACATTACAAGATGGAAGAACAGTTAGGGAAGTTACTGTTAAAAATAATGGTACATGGACATATGACTTAGCGTCGAATGAAAAACTAACACAAAATGATAAAGATTCGACCGTAAAAGCTTCTAATCCTATATCTGTGAAACAGGTTGTTAATAATATTGAATCAGTAGCGAAGACTGTGGATGTTCAAATGGGAAGAGCAATCTCTGTAGCTACACCTGTTAAGGCAGGACGAGATATTTCTGTTAAATTACCTCACGATACTGCATTATTTTATCTACAAATAAAAAATGGAAGTGATACTGTTCAATATGATGTTAAATTAGTTGACGGAAATTGGAAAATATTAAATGCAGATAAAGTTAGCACTACTGAGTTGACAGTATCTAATGGGAATAATATCTCTGAAAAAGTGTTTACTCTTCATATTAAGGATTCGAATAGAAAAGAAAATATTCCATTTAGAATTAATGATGACACTACTATACAAGTTCGTGCTCATTATGTTAATGGTAGCAATAATCCAGCGGATCCAACTAATGATGGAGGATGGTCTGTAGCAGCGCGAGCTACAAATACAGATCCAGCCATTGCAGTAGCAAATCAAAATACTACTTATATCTCAGATGGTACTTTGACAAAAGATAAGTTAAAAACACTTGTTAATGTAACAGATGCAGAAGATGACAATAATAAAACAGTTGGAAATAGTGCTAAAGAAAACTTAGATGTAACAGTTACGAAAAATGGACAATCTGTTGATTTAACAAATGGTAAAGCCTTAAAACAAGGAACGTACAATTTAACGTATACAACAACAGATGCTGCAGGAGTAAGAGTTACAAGAGAACATACTATTACAGTTTCATCACTTGCAGAGGCCTATGCGAACGATATTGTATATCCAACTGATAAAGTAGAATATGGTAATAATGATGTTACAAGTGGTAACTTTACGAAAAATATCAAAGGTAGTTTTGCTGAAAAGCTAAAACAAGTCAACCAAACGTTAAAAGGGAATCCTAAGTTTACAGCAGGGACAACAGATGAAACGAATAAAGTTGTCAAAGTGACTTTCTCTGATGGTTCAAGTATAGATGTTTCTCATGATAAAGTGGCTAAACCAACGGCGCCGGTAGTAACACCAAAAGGAGCGTATGCAGATTCACTAGACTCAACAGAGCGTAGTATTTCAGGGACTGGTATTGCAGGAGCAACTGTTAAGATTACGTTACAAAATAATAAAGAAGTTACAACAACAGTAGGAACTGACGGGAATTGGAAGTATGACTTAAAGGCTGGTGAAGTATTAACTCAAAATAAATTAGCAGATAACACTAGTGGTTACAACGGTAAACAAGTAATAGTTAAGCAAGTTTTTAATAATGTAGAATCTGATACGACGAGTAAAGATGTTCTGATTGGATTCCCTACTTTAGAAAATAGTGTTGCTGCGGGTCGTGATATTAACTTTACGTTACCTAAAGATGTAGGATTAGCCTACATTCAAATGAATGATTACAGAGAAGAAATAACAGTTAAAAAAGAGAATGGAACATGGAAACTTGGCGGGAATTTTGCGGGTAAATTAAACTTAGAAATAGTTTCACAAGCGAATCCTTCAATTACGAAATTCCATATTAGTGTCAAAGACCCTAAAACGGAATCAAATATTCCTTTCAGATTACAAGCTGGAGAAAATAAACTTCGCTTACGTATGCACAAAGCGGATGCTGCAGGAAATTCAGTTGGAAATTCTTCACAAATTTATGTAGGTGAAAATCAGACACGTGCTGATTGGGTACGTGCAAATGTAACTAATACAAAACCAACAATCACAAATAAAGTTGACAGTAAAGACACGTATGTAGCTAGTGACAAATTAACAAGAGCGAAACTTTTGGAATTAATGGTTGCCACAGATGTTGAGGATGATAATAATAAAACTGTAGGTCAAACGGCTAACCAAAAATTAACAGTGACTTCTATTACTAAAGACGGTAAAGCCTTCAATCTTAATGATACTGATTATCTGAAAAAAGGTAGCTATGTAGTAACGTACGGTACAAGTGATGCTGCTGGAACAGCTGCGGATTCTGTCACACGTACGATTGTAGTTAAGTCAATTGCAGATGTTACGACAATTAATTTAAATCAAAAAGAGACTTTCAATGCGTCAGATGTTACGGACAATAGTTTCACAGATGCTGTAAGAGGCAGATTTGTTGAAAAAATTAAACAACAAAATCAAAACTTGCCAACAACTGCTCGAGTAGAGAAAATGACAGATGCAGGTTTTGGAAACGTGGCTAAGATTACTTTTGAAGATGATTCTTACAAAGTTGTAACAGGAACAGAAATTGCAGTGCCAGTAGCGCCAACGTTTACAGGTTCGAGAGAATTTGGAAATGACTTAGGCTCAATAGAGAGAAGAATTGCAGGAACTGGTATTCCAGGAGCAACTGTTAAAATTACGTTACAAAATAATAAAGAAGTAACAACGAGAGTAGGTGCAAACGGAAATTGGGAATATGAACTTCGAAATGATGAATTATTAACTCAAAATGAGAAGCAAGATGCGAAGACAAAAGCGGCTAAAGGTGTTTCAATTAAACAAGAAATAAGTGGAATGACTTCGGCTTCAACGCTTGTTAAGGTTCGTTTAGGAGAAGCCAAATTTGAAGAAACTCCAGTTCAAGCAGGACGTGATATTGTTGTTCGTGTACCACATGATGCTAGCCGTTTCTATGTCATCATTGCAAGTAAAGACGGAAGTAAGTATCAGTATGGAATCAACAAAACGGATAATGGATGGCAAGTAGAAGAACAACATCAACCTTCAGGAAGTAGCACATTTACAGCTACTGGAAAAACAACAACTGACTTTACGGAAGAAAGAAGTACAAATCCAGCTGAGAAAGTATTTAAATTACACATTAAAGATACTCATACAAAAAATGATATTCCGTTCACTATTCCTTCGTCTAATAATAGTGTAATTGCTCGTGTTCACTATGATAATGAGGTAAATAATCCTTCTGGTGATTATGCAAGAGCAACAGCAACGAATACCTTACCAACAATAGATAAAAAACCAGATACTAAAGAGGTTTATCATGCTGATGGGACTTTAACTTTAGCTGCATTGAAAAATCTTGTTACTGTAAGCGATGCAGAGGATACCCCAGCTCAAGGACAGCCAAAAACTGTTGGAGAAGGAACTTTAACTGTAAGTATTCAAAAAGATGGGGAAACTATAACGTTAGGAAATAATGACTATCTAAAAGAAGGAACTTATACAATTACGTATAGTGCTGTTGATGCTGCAGGAAATTACAATAATCAGGGAAATGTTCAGGCGGTTACAAAACAAATTACAGTAACGGTAAAATCTCTTAAAAATGTTTATGAAAGTGGGATTAAAAACACATCTGTTGTGTTGCAAAAAGACGATATTCAAAATGGTGAATTAACACAAGCTGCAAAACAAAAGTTAGTAACAGAATTACAAAAAGTCAATACTCAATTGCCAACCAATACAATAATAACAGTAAGTAAAGGAAATGATGTTAATAATACTGTTGAAGTGACCTACTCTGATGGTACAAAAACGCAAATGCCATTAAATAGATTGGCAACTATTAATAGACCAACAATTAATGGAACGTTGACAGATGCTGATCGCACGGTATCAGGTACAAGTTTACCGAATGCGACAGTAACACTTACTTTACAAAATGATAATAGCATTACTACTACAGCTAATAGCAATGGTGAGTGGAGTGTTAGTTTACAAAATGGACAATATCTTCGAAAAAATGACGCTTCGAACACAAAAACATTAAATGTAAAACAAACATTTAAAAATCTGGAGAGCGGAATAACATCTGCAAATATTGCAGAAGGAAGAACATTCGAAGGACTTTCGTTGAAGTATCTTGCAGGAAGTTCTGTAACAATTTCGCCTACAACTGCATTAGTATATAAAGAACAAAATAATAAAAAATCTTTACCGAATTACTTAACGGTTGAATGGAAAACTGCTCCAAACACAACAACAGTAGGTGATAGCACTGCAACATTAGTTGTGAAAGAAAAAAATGTTGATAATACAACTACGAAACTAACAGAAGTAACTGTACCTGTTACAGTATATCCAACAGCTGTGGCGAAACAAAGTTCATTCCCAACTGTATTAGAAAAAGATCATAATCCAACAGATGGTGTGAAACCTACAACTCCACTACCACAAGGAAAGGACGCAGCAAATTATATTCAATTTAAAAATGAAAATAATGGAAATATAAATAAACCTGATGATGTGACAGTTGGATGGGAAAGCAAGCCGGTTACTACTACTCCAAATCCTAATCAAACTGGACGTGTTAAAATTACATATACAATCACAAATGCTGACGGACAAGAGGTTAGCAATAGTGAGTATGTTGATGTAAAAGTCCCTGTTTTACACGTTACACCGATAAAGACAGAAGTAGTTGCGACGTTTGGAGGAAACTTTGAAAGTACATCTAACAATTCTTCTACATATTATAATCATAATGGTAATGATAGTTGGACTTCTTCAGTTTGGAAATCTTCATCTAATAACTACTATTCAGAGTATGCAACATATACTAGAAGCGCTGATAAACAAAAAGCAAATTACCTAGGAAAAGTTAAAGATAGAATTCGAGCTTATGTTTCGGATACAAAATCTCAGAATTGGAATCTGTATGAGGAATTTGATGTAACGTTTACTGTTAAACCAATAACGCCGACAGTAGAAGGTGCTACAACCAGTGCAACAAGCTTGACAGTAAACAACGTGAATAGTGGAACAACTGTAGAGCTTTACGATGTAACTGACACCACTAAAGATCCTGTTAAGATTGGTGAAAAAGTAGTGGCTAAAGAAGGCAACTACGATAAGAAAGATAATATTTCAGTTCCGTTAACTCAAGGTCAAACTCTTGCTGCAGGTAGAAAAATTATCGCCAAAGTTGTGTATACTTCCGGTAACGATAAAACAGAATCTGATAACAGTTCAGAAGTCGTTATTAAACATCCGAAACCAGCAGAGTTGACGTCAACGACGAAAATGAATGGTGAAACAGAAATCAATATACCGACTGATGCTGATGAAGTAATGTTTAGTATTTCGAAAGATAATGGATCTGCGACTAAAGTGGTAGCGAAAAAATCAGAAAATTGGTCATTATCGAATGGACTTATATCAAAATCTCCAGATAACACATGGAAATTTGGCTCTCATGAAGATGGAACATACACAATAACAGCGGTAGCTACAGCTGGAAATGGTGAAACGAAGAGTGATGAAACTACAACAGTAATCACATCAAACTCACATAAAGTTACAAAAGTAGACATCATTAAGAAACCAACAGACACGTTGAGTGGAGACGATCTTCATACAACAAAAGGAATTGTTGGAATCGTAGATAACGGAACGAAAAAAGATTATGACCAAGCAGGAATCACATCTGTAACCTCAGTAGGGCAATTACCAAGTCTAACGCCAGGAAGCAATAGTGAAGTTCCAGTATTGATAACTTATGAAGATGGCTCAAAAGAAAACACAACCGTAACCTTGAAAGTAACGCAAACAGAGCCAGTAGCGCCAACGGTAGGACAATGGCAAAATGGTAATCTGAAAGTAACCCCAGATACAAACAACGGAGGAGATCGGATCGAGATACCGTTGAAAGAAGGCGGACCAGTCGTTGTCAAGAAAGGCGAAGACGGAGAGTGGAAAGTAGAAGGAAACCATCCAGAAGTTAAGGTAACAAACGGATCTATAGAAGTCCCAGCGGACAAAGTAGAAGATGGTGTGAAGGTAACAGCCAAATCAGGAGAAGGCGACTTTGAAAATAGCGCTAGCAGTACGCCTCACACGAAACAAAGTCACAGTGTGACTACAAATACACTAGTCAAACCATACAAACAAAATGTTACAGATAATGATTTGTTAGACGCTGTAAATGCTGAACACAAACAGTCTGCTAAGTTGAAAGATGGAACAAGCTATCCTACAACAGATGGTTTCCATGATATTGAACTTACAGTGACATATGAAGATGGTAGTACGGAAAATGTACCAGTGAAATATAAAATCACAGATGCTTCTAAAGGGACTATCGACCAAGCAGCTAAGGCTAAGAAAGATGAGATTGATAAGCGTACCGACTTGACGAAAGAAGAGAAGGACAAAGCGAAATCTGATGTTGATACAGCAGCAAAAGACGCTAAGAAAGCTATTGACGACGCGACAACTAACGATAAGGTAGAAGAAGCGAAGAATAATGGCAATACAGCTATCGATAACATCAACCCAACTGGCGATAAGAAATCTGAAGCTAAGAAAGAAATCGACAAAGCGGCTGAGACTAAGAAAGCTGAGATTGATAAGCGTACCGACTTGACGAAAGAAGAGAAGGACAAAGCGAAAACTGATGTTGATACAGCAGTAACTGTCGCTAAGAAAGCTATTGACGACGCGACAACTAACGATAAGGTAGATGAAGCAAAGAATAATGGCACTACCGCTATCGATAACATCAATCCAACTGGCGATAAGAAAGCAGCAGCTAAGAAAGAAATCGACCAAGCAGCTAAGGCTAAGAAAGATGAGATTGATAAGCGTACCGACTTGACGAAAGAAGAGAAGGACAAAGCGAAAACTGATGTTGATACAGCAGTAACTGTCGCTAAGAAAGCTATTGACGACGCGACAACTAACGATAAGGTAGATGAAGCAAAGAATAATGGCACTACCGCTATCAATAACATCAATCCAACTGGCGATAAGAAAGCAGCAGCTAAGAAAGAAATCGACCAAGCAGCTAAGGCTAAGAAAGATGAGATTGATAAGCGTACCGACTTGACGAAAGAAGAGAAGGACAAAGCGAAAACTGATGTTGATACAGCAGTAACTGTCGCTAAGAAAGCTATTGACGACGCGACAACTAACGATAAGGTAGATGAAGCGAAGAATAATGGCAAACAAGCTATCGATAACATCAATCCTCAGCCTGCTCCTCGTCCAAATTCAACTCCACGTCTTGACGACAGTGCTAACACTAACAACAGTGCTAATACCGACAATAGCAGTAATAGCAATACTAGTGGCGACACTGACAACAGTGCTAACACCAACAACGGCGGTACTACCACCCCTGCTGACAGCAATAGCAACAGTGTGACACCAGGTAACAGTGGCAACACTCCAGTCCCTGGTGTGACGACAGACGATAGTAGCAACACCACCCCTGCTACTCCATCATCTACTGTTGGACAGGCTCAAGCAAGTACTCCAGCTCAAGAAACACCAGTTTCTACATCTACTTCAAACAATTCAGACACTACAGTGACTTCTAGTGAGACTCGTTCTGTTGACAAGTCTGAACTTGCTCGATTGGTTGAAGAACTGGAAACTCGTTTGAAAGACTTGGATGGTATTGATCAATCTGTCATCGACGCTGCGAAGGTCATTCTCGGAGAGGGTCAAGCAGCCCTTAGAAATGCTGACTTGACAGAGGCAGGCTTGAGAGAGGTTACTGCTAAGGTCAAAGAAGCTCTCGAATCCTTGAAAGGCAAGCAAGCGACTAAGGATGAAGAAGAAACGAAAGAAACAAGCAAAGAGCAAGGTCATCTTCCATACGGCACGATGATTGGCAGCCTTCTCGCCCTTCTTGGTCTCCTTCTCTTCCTCATCGCTCGTCGCAAGAAAGAGTCAGAACTCAAGAAATTGACCAAGGAATTAACTAAGGTTCTTCAAGACGGCGACCTTACAAGTGTAGATGCGAAAGTTCTCGACCAAGCAAGAGAAGCTCTCGCTCAAGCAGTTGCCTTCCTAGCCAATGAGAAAGAGTCTGACCACACAGAAGATGAGTTGATTGATAAACTCAAAGCTATTCTTACTCAGTTAAGATAAGTTAAGCTTAGACTAGTCGGAAACTAGCTAGAATAGTACTCGAAAGAGCAACGGTGAAAGCCGTTGCTCTTTTTGAAATTTTTTCGTATTTCATAAACATTTCATATTTGAGTTTTATAATAGTCTTACAAATATGGAGGTGACAAATGAATCCAATCCAAAGAGCTTGGGCTTATGTCAGCAGAAAGCGACTGAGAAGTTTTATTTTATTTCTGATTTTATTGGTCCTATTAGGCGGAATTTCAGCCTGTTTGACTCTGATGAAGTCCAACAAAACGGTGGAAACCAATCTTTATAAATCACTCAATACCTCTTTTTCTATTAAGAAGATAGAAAATGGTCAGACATTCAAGTTGTCAGAGTTAGCGGCTGTGAACAAGATTAAGGGACTGGAAAATGTCTCTCCTGAACTGGAGACGATTGCAAAATTAAAAGACAAGGAAGCGGTGAGTGGCGAGCAGAGCGTAGAACGTGATGATTTGTCAGCAGCGGATAAGAATTTGGTTAGCTTAACGGCTCTTGAAGATTCATCTAAGGATGTTACCTTTACCAGCTCGGCTTTCAACTTAAAAGAAGGGCGACATCTTCAAAAAGGGGATTCTAAGAAAATCCTGATCCACGAAGAGTTGGCTAAGAAGAATAGTCTTTCCCTTCATGATAAGATTAGCTTAGATGCTGGACAGTCTGAAGCTAGCAAAGAGCAAACAGTTGAGTATGAAATTGTTGGTATCTTTTCTGGTAAAAAACAGGAGAAATTCACAGGCTTGTCTTCTGACTTCAGTGAAAATCAAGTCTTTACAGACTATGACAGTAGCCAAACTCTTTTGGGAAATAGTGAACCGCAAGTCAGTGCAGCGCGCTTCTATGTAGAAAATCCTAAGGAAATGGACGGACTCATGGAGCAGGTAGAAAACTTGGCCTTGGAAAATCAAGGCTATCAAGTCGAAAAGGAAAACAAGGCTTTTGAACAAATCAAAGACTCAGTTGCAACCTTCCAAACCTTTCTGACCATCTTCCTTTATGGAATGTTGATAGCAGGAGCCGGAGCCTTAATTCTTGTTTTGTCTCTCTGGTTGAGAGAAAGGGTCTACGAAGTGGGAATTTTACTGGCACTTGGAAAAGGCAAGAGCTCGATCTTCCTACAGTTCTGTTTGGAGGTAGTTTTGGTATCTCTCGGTGCTTTGCTTCCAGCATTTGTTGCAGGAAACGCCATCACATCTTACCTACTCCAAACTGTCCTATCCAGTGGAGATCAGGCAAGTTTACAAGATACGCTAGCTAAAGCAAGCAGTTTATCAACCAGCATCCTATTTTTTGCAGAATCCTATGTTTTTTTAGTTCTGCTTAGTTGCTTATCTGTAGCCCTTTGCTTCCTATTCTTATTTAGAAAATCGCCTAAGGAAATTTTATCATCTATTAGTTAAGAAGGAGAAATCATGACTTTATTACAATTACAAGATCTTACCTACCGTTATAAGAACACTGCTGAGGCAGTTTTATATCAGATCAATTATCATTTTGAACCCGGGAAATTTTACAGTATTATTGGTGAGTCAGGAGCAGGAAAATCCACTCTTTTGTCCCTACTTGCTGGTCTAGATAGTCCTGTTGAAGGTTCTATCCTTTTTCAAGGAGAGGATATTCGTAAGAAGGGCTATTCTTACCATCGCATGCACCATATTTCCCTGGTCTTTCAAAATTATAACTTGATAGATTATCTTTCTCCACTGGAAAATATCCGCTTGGTCAATAAAAAGGCAAGCAAGGATACACTGCTTGAGCTTGGTTTGGATGAAAGTCAGATCAAGCGGAATGTTCTCCAGTTATCAGGTGGTCAACAGCAACGTGTTGCCATTGCTCGTAGTTTGGTCTCAGAAGCTCCAGTTATTCTAGCGGATGAGCCAACAGGAAATCTAGACCCTAAAACTGCTGGAGATATTGTCGAACTGCTCAAATCACTTGCCCAGAAAACAGGTAAATGTGTCATTGTCGTAACTCACAGCAAAGAAGTGGCACAAGCATCAGATATTACACTTGAGTTGAAGGACAAGAAACTGACTGAAACTCGCAATACTAGTAAATAATTTAAGCTTGTTTTGATAGAATTATAAAATCAAACCTAGAAAGGAAACCTATGTTACACAACGCATTTGCCTATGTTACAAGGAAGTTTTTCAAATCGATTGTCATCTTCCTGATTATTCTCCTCATGGCGAGCTTAAGTTTGGTTGGCTTGTCGATCAAGGGAGCTACTGCCAAGGCTTCTCAGGAGACCTTTAAAAATATCACCAATAGCTTCTCCATGCAAATCAATCGTCGCGTCAATCAAGGAACGCCACGTGGTGCTGGGAATATCAAGGGTGAGGACATCAAAAAAATCACCGAAAACAAGGCCATTGAGTCTTATGTGAAACGCATCAATGCTATCGGGGATTTGACTGGATATGACCTTATCGAAACGCCAGATACCAAGAAAAATCTGACCCCTGACCGTGCCAAACATTTTGGAAGTAGCTTGATGATTACAGGTGTCAATGACTCCTCTAAAGAAGACAAGTTTGTCTCTGGTTCTTATAAGCTGGTCGAAGGTGAGCACCTAACCAACGATGACAAGGACAAGATTCTCCTGCACAAGGACTTGGCAGCCAAACACGGCTGGAAAGTAGGGGACAAGGTCAAACTAGACTCTAATATCTACGATGCAGACAATGAAAAAGGAGCCAAGGAAACAGTCGAAGTGACAATCAAGGGACTCTTTGATGGCCACAATAAGTCAGCAGTAACCTACTCACAAGAACTCTATGAAAATACAGCTATCACAGACATTCACACTGCTGCAAAACTTTATGGATACACAGAAGACACAGCTATTTACGGGGACGCTACCTTCTTTGTAACAGCGGACAAGAACTTGGATGATGTTATGAAAGAGTTGAATGGCATCAGTGGTATCAACTGGAAGAGCTATACACTCGTTAAAAGCTCATCTAACTACCCAGCTCTTGAGCAATCCATCTCTGGTATGTACAAGATGGCCAACCTCCTCTTCTGGGGTAGCTTGAGTTTCTCAGTTCTTCTCCTTGCCCTCTTGCTCAGCCTTTGGATCAATGCCCGTCGCAAGGAAGTGGGAATTCTCCTCTCTATCGGTCTCAAGCAGGCAAGTATCTTGGGTCAATTCATCACCGAATCCATCTTGATTGCCATCCCTGCTCTCGTTTCTGCTTACTTCCTAGCCAACTACACAGCTCGTGCGATTGGAAATACTGTCCTTGCCAATGTGACTTCAGGTGTTGCCAAACAGGCTAGCAAGGCGGCTCAAGCCTCTAACCTTGGTGGTGGTGCAGAAGTAGATGGCTTTAACAAGACCTTGTCAAGCCTAGATATTTCCATTCAGACATCAGACTTTATCATCGTCTTTGTCCTTGCTTTAGTTCTAGTGGTTCTTGTTATGGCGCTTGCTTCAAGCAATCTCCTTAGAAAACAACCAAAAGAGCTCTTGCTGGATGGTGAATAATACTGATGCCAGACTGAAAAATGAAGCTAGCAACTGAAAGTTCTAAAATGATAAATGAAGCAGAAAGCAATGGTGAAAATCATTGCTTTCAGTTGCTTTCGTTGTACTTTAGTACTTAAATATGATATACTAATGTTATGGAATTTATTAGAAAGGAGTTTCGCAACTTATATATGGAATTGTGTATAAAAATCTATAGATAAATCTGTAGAAGCCTATCCATATCGCAAACATAGGCTAGTAGACCTAGGCAGGGTCTACCTTGGAAAATATAGAATAGTGAGGAAAAATAAATATTATGAGACAAACAAATGTTAGAGGAAGCTTATCCCTCCGTGGTTTTAGAAAATTAAGAACGGGTGCAATTGTTGCGACAGGTGTGATTTTGCTAGGTCTGGGCTTTTTAGCTCCAACTGTGTCAGCCAGTGAACAAGATGGTGTCTGGGTAGCCAGAACAGTTGAGGAAGTGAAAGCTGACCTTCAAAAAGAAGGTGATTTATTTAAGTATGTCATTAAGTGGGGAGATACATTAAGTGTTATCAGCGAAGCAAGCAATATCCCTGTAGATGTACTCCAAGAAATGAATCAAGCTTCAGGCAAGAATTTATTCTTACCGCACAATGAATTGTACTTTACCGAAGCTGAAACGGTTTCAGATACAGTCACAAAACACAAGATTGTCATCAAAGAAAGTGGTGCAAGTGGCGAAGTTCGCACTTACGAAGTCTTGCTCAAGAAAGATCAGGAAACAAAAGCTGTTACCTTTGAATTAACAGATGTCACTGAGAAAGTTGAAAAAATGGCTGTAAACTATAGCCCAGTCTATCAGCCTGTATCAGCACCAGTAGTGGAAAGAGCAGAAGAATCAGGTGAAGAGCCTGCCTCAGAAACATCAGCTGTGACAAGCCCAGAAGTTAAAGAAGAAACAGAAGCTCCAGTAGCACCAAAAGCAGAAGACGAAGCGACTACACCGGCACCAAAAGAAACAGCACCAGAGGTGGTAACACCAGCTGAATCAAACGCAGAAGTGGCAACAGAATCAGCAGAGCCAGAGGTAGCGAAACCAGCTGTACCAAAAGAAGAGAAGCCAGCGACTCCAGCGCCAAAAGTGGAAGAGCCAACTACTCCAACACCTAAAGAAGATGTAACTGAAGGAAAAATAGAAGCGCCGAAAGTTGAACAACCAGAGGCGTCAGCTGAACCAACAGAACCAGCGCCAGTGGTAGAGGAAGGCACTTCAGGAGAACAAGATCAACCAGCAGAAGAAACCCCAGCACCATCAAAACCAGAAACACCATCTTCAACAGAAGAAGTAGCAAAGGAAGCTGAAGGAACAGAGCCAGAGGCAGCGAAACCAACTGAACCAAAAGTAGAAGCTCCAACAGAATCTACTGAAGCTTCAGGAATTTCAGTAGAATCAATACCTGAAGGAACAGTGGAATCAGAATCAACTCCAAAAGAAACAGGTGAAGAAGAGAGACTAGCACCTAAAGAAGATGCATCAGAAGGAACTACACCAGGTGCAACAGCAGAAGAAGGAACTTCAGACGTAACTCCAGAGGGAACAGGAGAAGCTTCAGGAGCAACATCTACAATTCCTACAGGTGATTCAACAGCTACCCAACCAAGTGATTCAACTTCGTCACCGGTCGCATCAGGCGAGTCCAATTCTACTACACAACCATCTGGAGAATCAGGTAACTCTGAAACAATTGCAGAACCTTCCAATACTCCATCTGCAGATGCTACAAATGATTCAGGCAATTCAGAGTCATCAAGTCCGGTAACAGAAGATACTACTTCAAATGTGGAAACTACAGAACAACCTGTAGCTTCGAATCCAAGTTCAGAAGCGTCAGCGCCGTCAACTGAGGATTCAGCTACAGGAGATACACTAACTCCAGGAACCTCGACAAATACAGATGAATCTGGCAAGCAATCAGTTGATTCATCGCATTCAGGAGCAGAATCAGTAACTGAAGTAACAGGAGAAGCTTCAGAAACAACACCAGAAGTAACAGAAAAAGAAGCAAAAGCAGAACCAGGAACATCTGCAACTGTGGAATCAGCACCAGCTTCAACAGAATCAGCGGCAAATGGAGCTGAAGGAACAGAAGGAGTAACTCCGAAAGTTGAGGAGACAGCGCCAGCAGGAGAAGAAGGTAACGTCGAAACATCAAATAATCCATCAACAGGTGCTACAACTAGTACTGATTCAGGTGGATCCACTAAGGTAACAGACGCTACTCCTTCAAATGATGAAACTACAGAACAATCAGGAAGTTCAGCTCCGAAAGCAGAAGTTTCAGAAACACCAGTGGTAGAGGGTACAACTTCGGAAAATAAAGAAGAACAACCAGCTCCAAAAGAAGTGGGAACAACAGCAGGAGATGAAGGAAAAGAAGAGAAAGAAGCTGATGAGCAATCAGGGGATTCAACAGAACCATCAACTGTTTCTGAAGGTGGGTCGCCAGCTACACAACCAGCTAGAGAAGAAGGTAAATCTGAAAAAGAACCGAAAGTAGAGGAACAACCATCAGCTCCAGAAGTATCGAATGAGGGAGCAGAATCAACAGAGCCAGATTCAGAGGTTGCCAAACCAGCTGGAGATTCAGTATCATCTACAAGTGAGTCAAATGAGGATGGCAATTCAACTCCTTCAACGTTGACTTCTGATGAAACAGAAGAAGCTGAGCAAAAAACTCCAGAAGTAACGTCAGAAACTTCAACTACTCCATCTGTAGATGCTACAAATGATTCAAGCGATTCAGAGTCATCACATTCAGTAACAGAAGGCAATAAAGAAGAAACAAATTCACAAAATGCTGAAGCCTCAACTGGAGACGGAAACTCAGAATCAACAACATCAACTTCTGATAAAGCAAAAAGAGAAGAAGTAGTAAATGGAACTGAAGAAACAGACGGAGCTAATGTAGAATCTGAACAGAAAGCAGAAACTCCGAAAGTTGAAGAGTCAGAGGCTACAACTTCAGGAAATCAAGGTCAACCAGTAGAAGAATCTTCAGAAACAAAAGAAGCAGAATCAACTCCAGTAACGGACAATGTCCCTTCAAATAATCCATCAACAGACGCTACTCCTTCAAATGATGAAACTACAGAACAACCTGGAATTTCAGCTCCGAAAGCAGAAGATTCGGCTGGAGATACAACAGTTACACAACCAGCTGGAACAGAAACATCGAAAGAAACAGAATCAGCAGCTGCAACGGAGGAAGAAAAAGAGTTGAATACAGCATTAGAGGAAGCTAAGAAAGAAAATTTGACAAATATTGACTCTATTTATGCTGATAAATTAGCTGCGATTGAAAAAGTTGCAGATGAATCTGATAAAACTTCTTTTAAAGCGAAATTAGAAGAGTTGAAAACAAAGGCTATTGCAGAAATCCAAGCAGCGCCAGATGATGAAACTGCATCAGAGATTACAGATAAATATCAGAATGAGATTCTCGCTTTAGAAGTTCCTGGTGAGGAAATTACATCTCCTAACTATAACAAGGATGGCTTATCAAATGGACGTAATGATGGAACTACAATTGATAATGGAAGTACGGTAATAGGGCATGGTTCAGGAGAAGTATCTTCAGGAGTAACGCAACCAGAAGCAGGAACAGAAGCTACACAGCCAGCGACTTCAGCAAACGCAACTACAACAGAAAACTCAGAAACTACTCAGCCAACAACAGAAAATACAAGTTTCAGAAATGCTCCTTCATATCAACCAAGAGCAAGAAGAGTAGCTCGTGCAGCAGGAGAACAAGAGGGTACAGTAAATATTAGTTATAATTTTGCTGGGATGCCAGATATAAATGGTTTTTTCGCTGATCCAGGGGAAAATAATACAGTAAAAATTCCAAACAATGCCACAGAAGAACAAGCTAAACAACTGGTAAAAGCAAAAATAGATGCGAAAATAGCTGATTTGAAAAAACACGGTTACAATGTTAAGAATGAGATAATTTTTGAAGAAAATACGCAAGTGAAAAATTATAACTATATAGTAGTATTTTCAAAAGAAACTCAAGGGACATCAACATTCAGAATTGCACCAAAAGTTCAAGTTAGAGCTAAAAAAGTTGTAAAAAGAGATTTATCTAATAAAACTAAAAAAATAAATATCTACTATAATTTAACAGCTCTTAAAGATATAGCTGGAGCATTAGGTGAAGTAGGAGAAAATAATCTTTTAACTTTACCAGGTAATGCAACTAAAGAAGATATTAAAAAAGCTGTTGTAGAAAAAACAAAAGCACAAATTGAGAAACTGAAAAAACAAGGCTTTACAGTTAAGTCCACAACAGACTTGGATCAAATCGTTGAGGGTGGAGATAGCTATGATTATGTTGTAGAATTCACAAAAGAATCCAAAACACAGCCAGTAGGAACTACAGGTTTCAGAATGGCTCCAGCAGTTCAACCACGCGCTAGCAGAAATCGTAGAAGTTTAGAACAGCCAGCTCCTCAAAAGGTCAAATTAAATGTTTTTTATAACTTTGATCAAATGAAAGATATTGCAGGTTTCCTAGGCGCTATTAATGAAACTTCTCTTGAAGTCGCAGCGGGTTCAACAAATGAACAGGTGAAAGCAGCGGTCAAGAGCCAAGTTGATGCTAAGAAAGACGAGTTGAGCAAACGCGGCTATACTTTCAAAGAGGACTATGTCTATCAAGCTAATGGGAAAGATTATAATTACGTTGTAACATTTTCAAAAGCAGCTAAATAACTTCCATTCCATAGAGAGCCCAATGCAAGCAGAGAGAGCGATAGGCTCTCTTTGTTTTATATAGTGGTCAGTTGCTTACAGACAAAAGGCCAGTAAGAGGCTATAATAGAAAATAGAGTAGGTATTTATACTCTTCGAAAATCTCTTCAAACCGCGTCAGCTTCCATCTGCANNTAGCTTCCTAGTTTGCTTTTTGATTTTCATTGAGTATAAGAAAAATAAAAAATAGAGAGCAGTTAAAGTATGAAAATTTTAATTGTAGAAGATGAAGAGATGATCCGTGAGGGTATCAGTGACTATTTGACGGATTGTGGTTATGAAACCATTGAGGCGGCGGACGGACAAGAAGCCTTGGAGCAGTTTTCCAGCTATGAAGTAGCCTTGGTTTTACTGGATATCCAGATGCCCAAGCTCAATGGTCTGGAAGTTCTAGCTGAGATTCGTAAAACCAGTCAGGTTCCTGTCTTGATGCTGACCGCCTTTCAGGATGAGGAATACAAGATGAGTGCCTTTGCCTCTCTGGCAGATGGCTATCTGGAAAAGCCCTTCTCCCTCTCCCTCTTAAAAGTGAGGGTGGACGCGATTTTCAAGCGCTATTATGATACGGGACGAATTTTCTCCTATAAGGATGCCAAGGTAGACTTTGAGAGCTACAGTGCTAGCCTAGCAGGTCAAGAAGTGCCCATCAATGCCAAAGAGTTGGAAATTCTGGACTATCTGGTGAAAAATGAAGGACGAGCCTTGACTCGATCTCAGATAATCGATGCCGTCTGGAAAGCGACAGATGAGGTTCCCTTTGACCGTGTCATTGACGTTTATATCAAGGAATTGCGGAAAAAGCTAGACCTGGACTGCATCCTCACTGTGCGCAATGTTGGTTATAAATTGGAGCGAAAATGAAACGAACAGGCTTATTTACAAAGATATTTATCTACACCTTCTCGATTTTTAGTGTTCTGGTTATTTGCCTTCATTTAGCTATTTATTTTCTTTTTCCTTCGACTTATCTGAGTCATCGTCAGGAAACCATTGGCCAGAAAGCGACAGCTATTGCCCGGTCACTAGAAGGAAAGGATAGACAGAGTATCGAGCAAGTCTTAGACTTGTATTCCCAGACTAGTGAGATTAAGGGGGTGGTCAAGGGAGAGATGACCGAGGACAAGTTAGAAGTCAAGGACAATCTTCCTCTGGATACAGATCGTCAGACAACCTCTCTTTTTATCGAAGAGCGCGAGGTGAAAACGCAAGACGGTGGCACCATGACTCTCCAGTTTCTTGCTTCCATGGATTTGCAAAAGGAAGCAGAGCAAATCAGTCTCCAGTTTCTTCCCTATACCCTGCTGGCATCCTTTCTGATTTCACTTTTGGTGGCTTACATCTATGCTCGGACCATTGTTGCCCCCATTTTGGAAATCAAGCGGGTGACCCGTCGGATGATGGAACTGGATACTCAAGTGCGATTGCGCGTGGATTCTAAGGATGAGATTGGTGATCTCAAGGAACAAATCAATAGCCTCTACCAACATCTTTTGACAGTTATCGCGGACTTGCATGACAAGAATGAAGCCATTCTCCAGCTGGAAAAGATGAAGGTCGAATTCCTACGAGGAGCTTCTCATGAATTGAAAACACCGCTGGCTAGTTTGAAAATCCTAATCGAAAACATGAAAGAAAATATCGGGCGTTATAAGGATAGAGACCACTATCTGGGAGTTGCCTTGGGGATTGTGGATGAACTCAATCACCATGTTCTGCAGATACTTTCTCTCTCGTCTGTGCAGGAATTGCGAGATGATAGGGAAACAATTGACCTCCTCCAGATGACGCAAAGTCTAGTCAAGAATTATGCTTTACTAGCCAAGGAAAGAGATCTCCAGATAGACAATAGTTTGACTCATCAGCAGGCTTATCTAAACCCATCTGTCATGAAGTTGATCCTGTCTAACCTCATCAGTAATGCCATTAAGCACTCTGTTTCAGGTGGCTTGGTTCGAATTGGAGAAAGAGAAGGGGAACTCTTTATAGAAAATAGCTGCAGTCCAGAAGAGCAAGAAAAACTAGCCCAATCTTTTTCTGATAATGCTAGTCGCAAGGCCAAGGGGTCTGGGATGGGACTCTTTGTGGTTAAGAGTCTATTAGAACATGAAAAATTAGCTTATCGTTTTGAGAACGGGGAGAATCGTTTAACCTTCTTCATAGCTTTGCCAAAAGTTGGCCAAGACTAGGGAGAGAAAGGGTTTACATAGATGAAGCTAGAAGAAATTCAATCGAAACTGCGGGAAAAACTAGATTTTTTTGTCAAAAAGTGATAAAATGAACAATGTAAATGGGATGACCCATAAAAATATACAGGAGGCCTGATAAAATGGCAATCGTTTCAGCAGAAAAATTTGTCCAAGCAGCTCGTGACAACGGTTATGCAGTTGGTGGATTTAACACAAACAACCTTGAGTGGACTCAAGCTATCTTGCGCGCAGCAGAAGCTAAAAAAGCTCCAGTTTTGATCCAAACTTCAATGGGTGCTGCTAAATACATGGGTGGTTACAAAGTTGCTCGCAACTTGATCGCTAACCTTGTTGAATCAATGGGTATCACTGTACCAGTAGCTATCCACCTTGACCACGGTCACTACGAAGATGCACTTGAGTGTATCGAAGTTGGTTATACTTCAATCATGTTTGACGGTTCACACCTTCCAGTTGAAGAAAACCTTGAAAAAGCTCGTAAAGTTGTAGAATTTGCTCATGCAAATGGTGTATCAGTAGAAGCTGAAGTTGGTACTATCGGTGGTGAAGAAGACGGAATCATCGGTGATGGTGAATTGGCTCCAATCGAAGACGCTAAAGCAATGGTTGAAACTGGTATCGACTTCTTGGCAGCTGGTATCGGTAACATCCACGGTCCTTACCCAGAAAACTGGAAAGGTCTTCACCTTGATCACTTGCAAAAATTGACTGAAGCTGTTCCAGGATTCCCAATCGTATTGCACGGTGGTTCAGGTATTCCTGATGAGCAAATCCAAGCAGCTATCAAACTTGGTGTTGCTAAAGTTAACGTTAACACAGAATGCCAAATCGCATTCGCTAACGCAACTCGTAAATTTGCTCGTGACTACGAAGCAAACGAAGCAGAATACGACAAGAAAAAACTCTTCGACCCACGTAAATTCTTGGCTGACGGTGTAAAAGCTATCCAAGCATCAGTTGAAGAACGTATCGACGTATTCGGTTCAGAAGGTAAAGCTTAATCTAGCTGAACAAGACAGAGAAGACCTGCCCATGAGGGTGGGTTTTTTGATTTCAAGCTACTCGTTTTAGTATAGTAGACTGAAACTAGACTAGCACAATGCTGCTTTTATAGCATTTTGAAACTGGAATAGGACGTCATGACTGCTAAAAGATTTCTATAAATTCATTTGATTTTCCTAATAAATTTGTTCGTATCCTATTTTATTCCACTATAAAATATTCTTATCAATTGATTTGAATGCCAAAATTCCATCGCTCCGGTCTTATTTCATTTGGCTATAAAAAAACTCTCCTAGAATTCTCAGGAGAGTATGAGTGGTTATTTGAACTTGAATCCTTCGTAAACAAGATTTGCTTTTGGATTTTGTTTCTTAATCTGTTTGGCAAGTGACTTCATCATAGAAACAGGACCACACATATAGACGCTTGCCTGTTCGGGTACTTCTTTTTGTTCAAAATGAAGATAGCCGTTTTTTGTACTGTCGACTAGATGGAGTTCAAAATTAGGATTTTTCTGAGCATAGTCACGGAGTAAATCTAGGTAGACTGCATTTTCCTCTCCTCGGAAGCTATAGTAGAAGTAAACCTGTTTATCTAAGATAGGATGTTCACGGATGTAAGAGATGAAGGGGGTGATCCCAATGCCTCCAGCAATCCAAACCTGATTTTCTCGTCCTTCTTCTATAATCATGTGTCCGTAAGCTCTATCTACGCTTACTTTGCTGCCGACTTGAAGATTATCATAGATATTCTTGGTATGGTCGCCTGAATTTTTAACAGTAAAGTAGAGAGTTTGACCATGACCTCCTGAGATAGAAAAGGGATGCGGAGCACTTTCAAAGCCCTCTTGGAAAATCTTTAGAAAGGCAAATTGTCCTGATTGATAGTTGAAAGGTCTGCTAAGATGGATTTGAATTTCTCTAGTATCGTGGTTTAAGCGTTTGAGATTGGTAATTTTCCCTAGATAGAGGAAGCCAATCTTTTGATAAAGGAAGATGATATAAAAACCAGCCAGTAATCCTAAAAGGGCATAGCAACCAACAAGAAAACTTAGAAGATTAAATGTGAGAAGACGATTGCCCATCATCATGTAGACGTGAAAGAGTCCGAAAATATAAGCTAGGTAAACCAGACGGTGAATCCATCTCCAAGCTTCGTATTGGATGTATTTGCCTAAATAGGCGACAAGGATGATGCTGATAAAGATATAGATTGCAAGATTGCCAAACTGAGCAGCTAATCGAGAGCCCCACAAACCGCCCATACTAAAGTTATGAAAGATTAGTAGAACGATGGAGAGAAAGGCTATGAATTTGTGGATAGTGTAGACCTTCTCCAAACCGTGAAACCAGTTTTCTAGTAGCGGGAGACGAGTGGCGAGGATAAAGGTCAGAGATAAGCTTGTTAAAGCTAGTCCTGGAATCATGAATTGGGGAGAAGTGTTCATCCAAGTCAACATAGTCAAGATAAAACTAGCTATGATAAAGAGTAGTCCTTTGATTGATTTCATAGAAAATTCCATTTCATTTAGATTTAATTTGTTGTAAACGAATTTGTTACATTTTGTCATAGAAAAAGTATGGTGTCAAATTGGGGTCTATAAATGTTTACTCTCATCAAAAAAACTCTCCAATTGAACTGGAGAGCTGTTTTTTTATTCTGCAGCTTGTTGCCAACGTTTTGCTAGCATATGTGATAGGCTAGAGATTGCTAGGTTAAAGCTGAAGTAGATGAGGGCAATCAGGATATACAGACTAAAGACTTGCTCTGGTTCGAAATAACGGCCCATGAGAATTTGGCTGGCTCCAAAGAGCTCTTGTAGGGCGATAACAGAGTAGAGAAGACTGGTATCCTTAATCACGGTTACAAACTGAGAAATGATGGCTGGCAACATTTTGCGAATGGCTTGTGGGAGAATGATGTGGTAGAGGATTTGGGCTGATGTAAATCCTTGTGACATTCCTGCTTCGTACTGGCCCTTGTCTACGGCATTGAGACCGCCTCGGATAATCTCAGCTAGGGCTGCTGAGGTAAAGAGGGTAAAGGCAGTGATTCCTGCTGGAGTGGACTTCATCTTGAAAACCAAAAAGATAGTAAAAATCCAGAGGAGGTTGGGAACGTTACGCACAAACTCGATATAAATGCTGGAAATAATGCGCAAGATAGGATTTTTGCCATTTCTCATGACAGCTAGAACCGTACCGATGATGGTAGAGAGGATGATGGCAATCAGAGAAATATAGAGGGTCAAGCCAAATCCTTTAAAGATAAAGACTAGGTTATCTGGGGTCAAAACTTCTAAAATGGATTCCATAGTAACCTCCTAAAGTGAATAGGCTTTTTTGTTGGCTTGCTCCATCTTGCGACCAAACTGGGCAACAGGAAAGCATAGAGAGAAGTAGAGCAGGGCAGCGCCTAAAAAGGCTGGAATGTAGTTTCCGTTAAGTGCTGACCAAGACTTGGTCACAAACATCAAGTCGACTCCAGAAATGATAGCGACTGTGGAGGTATTTTTGATGAGGTTGACGATTTGGTTGGTCAAAGGAGGGAGAATGATACGAAAGGCCTGAGGCAAGATAATCAAGCGCATGGCACTGATATAAGTAAAACCTTGTGACAAGGCAGCCTCCATCTGACCGCTAGGAATAGACTGAATTCCTGAGCGAATAACCTCGGCGATATAGGCGCCGTGATAGAGACCCACGCAGAGAACAGCCGTCCAATAAATCGGAATCATGATGATATGGTCACTGATAAGAGGTAGGCCATAAAAAACGATAACAAACTGCACCAAGAGGGGAGTGTTTTGGTAAAATTCAACAAAGATGCGAGCCAAAATGCGCAAAATTGGACGTTTGCTGGTTGACATAGCTCCGAAGAAGATACCTAAGATCATGGCGAGGATAAAGGATCCAATCGCTAAGGCCAGGGTAAAGAGGAAACCATTGAAAAATTGTCCAAAATCCTGAAAATAGGCTGTCCAAGATGATAAATCTGTCATGGGGTATCCTCCTTAATCTGCAGTATGGCTAGATGGTTTGAGCTTGTAACGGTCATAAAGTTTTTGCAAACTGCCATCCTTGCTCCATTTGGTCACCAAGTTATCGAGATAGTCGTTGAGCTCTGTATTTGATTTCTTGGTGACGATACCATAGTCAGATGGCTTGAAACTATTATCTAGTAGTACTGTGCGTTTGCTGATGTAGCCAGACAGGATCGAGCGGTCAACGGAAAAGGCATCAATACGGTGAGCATGAAGGGAAGTAATCAATTCTGGATAAGAACCAAGTTCGACAAATTTAAACTTCAAGCCTTTCTTTTTACCTAGTTCGGTAATCAAGCGCTGAGTAATGGAACCTTGGGCAACTCCGATGGTTTTGCCGTTTAGTTCCTCAATACTTTTTATTTTGGCAGATTTATTGACCAAAAAGCCAGAAGCATCTGTGTAGTAGGGACTGGTGAAGTTATAGAGTTTTTTGCGTTCGTCTGTGATGGTAAAGGTCGCGATATCTATATCGACCTGTTCATTGTCTAGAAGTGGTCCGCGAGTTTGTGCGGTAACAGGCACATAGCGAACCTTGACCTTGAGCTCATCAGCTACCATCCTGGCCAAGTCAGTTTCGATACCAGAATAGGTCCCTGTCTTGGGATCCTTGTAGCCAAAATTGGGAACATCTTGTTTGACACCGACAACCAGTTCGCCTCTTTTTTGAATATCTGCGACGTTGGTATCAGCCTGGACTGGTTTTGCAGCAGCAAGGCTGAAAAGGCTAATCAATAATGCGGATAAAAAGAATTTCTTTTTCATAGGCGCCTCCTTATTTGACTTTATCACTTTCATGGTTGATGATTTTGCTGAGGAATTGTTGGGCACGAGGTTCGCTTGGATTGTCGAAAAAGGCATCGACGTCTGTCGTATCCACCAACACTTCTCCGCCAGCCATAAAGATGATGCGGTCAGCAACTTCACGGGCAAAGCCCATTTCATGGGTAACGACAATCATATTCATACCATCGTGGGCCAATTTTTGCATAACTGCCAGAACATCACCGATGGTTTCAGGGTCAAGGGCAGATGTTGGTTCATCGAAGAGGAGGAGTTCCGGATGCATAGCGAGTCCACGTGCGATGGCAATCCGTTGTTTTTGTCCACCAGATAGCATGGCTGGATAAGAATCTTTCTTGTCCCACATATTTACAAATTCCAGATATTTTTGAGCTGTTTTTTCAGCTTCTTTTTTATCAATTCCTAGAACTTTTATAGGTGCAAGTGTTACGTTTTCTAACACTGTTTTATGCGGATAGAGGTTAAAATGTTGGAAAACCATGCCTACTTCCTTGCGAAGAGGCACCAAATCTTTCTGACTGGCACCAGCAACTTGGTGACCATTTACTAGAAGACTTCCTTTGTCAACAGCCTCCAAACCATTGATGGTGCGGATAAGAGTGGATTTTCCAGAACCAGATGGTCCGAGTAGGACAACGACTTGCCCTTTTTCAAAACGGAGATTGATGTCGCGGAGCGCGTGGTAGTCTCCGTAATATTTTTCGACGTGTTCAAATTCTACTAAAGCCATAAGGAATCTCCTTTGTGTTATATTTTATAACATGATTCTACACCAAAAGATTTGTCTTGTCAAATCATATCTTAAAAATTCACTAAAATTTTATAAAAAAGCAATCTGGATAGAGAAAAAGCCTAAATCATGTTATAATGAAGCAATAGAATTCTTAGAAAGAGTGGATGTCTTTTTGATAACACCTACTTATGAATGGCAGTTTGCCCCGCAGGTAGAAGATGCGGATTTTACAAAGATAGCCAAGAAGGCTGGACTGGGGCCTGAGGTGGCTCGCTTATTATTTGAAAGAGGGATTCAAGACGAAGAAAGTCTGAAAAAATTTTTAGAACCTTCCTTGAAGGACTTGCATGACCCTTATCTGCTCCATGATATGGACAAGGCAGTGGCTCGGATTCGTCAGGCCATTGAAGAAGGGGAAAATATTCTCGTTTACGGTGATTACGATGCGGATGGTATGACTTCGGCTTCTATTGTTAAGGAAAGTTTGGAACAACTTGGTGCTGAGTGCCGGGTTTATCTTCCCAATCGTTTTACTGATGGCTATGGTCCAAATGCTAGTGTTTATAAATACTTTATCGAGCAAGAAGGAATTTCCTTGATTGTGACGGTGGATAATGGGGTTGCTGGTCATGAGGCCATTGAACTGGCACAGTCTATGGGAGTCGATGTCATTGTGACCGACCACCATTCCATGCCTGAAACCCTGCCTGATGCCTATGCCATCGTTCATCCTGAACATCCAGATGCGGACTATCCTTTCAAATATTTGGCGGGTTGTGGAGTGGCCTTCAAGCTGGCTTGTGCCCTGTTAGAAGAAGTGCAAGTGGAATTGCTTGATTTGGTCGCTATTGGTACCATTGCTGATATGGTGAGTTTGACGGATGAAAACCGTATCTTGGTTCAGTATGGTCTGGAAATGTTGGGACATACTCAGCGCATTGGTTTACAAGAAATGCTGGATATGGCTGGGATTGCTGCCAACGAAGTAACAGAAGAAACGGTTGGTTTCCAGATTGCCCCTCGTTTGAATGCCTTGGGCCGTTTGGATGATCCCAATCCTGCCATTGATTTGCTGACTGGCTTTGATGATGAGGAAGCTCACGAGATTGCCCTTATGATTCATCAGAAAAACGAAGAGCGCAAGGAAATCGTCCAGTCTATCTATGAAGAAGCTAAGACCATGGTGGACCCTGAGAAGAAGGTCCAAGTCTTGGCCAAGGAGGGCTGGAATCCTGGCGTTCTGGGTATCGTTGCTGGTCGTTTGCTGGAAGAACTAGGGCAGACAGTCATCGTTCTTAATATAGAAGATGGTCGTGCCAAGGGTAGTGCTCGTAGTGTGGAAGCGGTAGATATTTTTGAAGCCCTAGATCCCCATCGCGACCTCTTTATCGCATTTGGCGGTCATGCTGGCGCAGCAGGAATGACGCTGGAAGTGGAGAAACTCTCAGATTTATCTCAGGTCTTGGAAGATTATGTCCGTGAAAAAGGTGCGGATGCTGGTGGTAAGAACAAGTTAAATCTAGATGAAGAACTGGATTTGGAGACACTTAGCTTGGAAACGGTCAAAAGTTTTGAACGTTTGGCACCTTTTGGCATGGACAATCAGAAACCTGTCTTTTATATAAAGGATTTTCAGGTTGAAAGTGCCCGTACTATGGGAGCAGGTAATGCCCATCTCAAGTTGAAAATTTCCAAGGGTGAGGCGAGTTTTGAAGTGGTAGCATTTGGACAAGGTAGATGGGCAACAGAATTTGCTCAAACCAAGAATCTAGAGTTGGCAGTCAAATTGTCTGTCAATCAATGGAATGGCCAAACTGCTCTCCAGTTGATGATGGTGGATGCGCGTGTGGAGGGTGTTCAACTTTTTAACATCCGTGGGAAGAATGCAGTCTTGCCAGAAGGGGTTCCAGTCTTGGATTTTGCTGGAGAATTGCCGGATTTAGCGACTAGTGAAGCGGTTGTCGTGAAAACCATACCTGAGGATATTACTCTGTTGAAGACCATTTTTCAGGAGCAGAATTTTTCTGCTGTCTATTTCAAAAATGATATTGACAAGGCCTACTATCTGACAGGGTATGGGACTAGAGAACAGTTTGCTAAATTGTACAAGACCATCTACCAGTTTCCAGAGTTTGATATTCGCTACAAGCTCAAGGATTTGGCTGCTTATCTCAATATCCAACAAATCTTGCTGGTCAAGATAATTCAAGTGTTTGAAGAGCTAGGCTTTGTGACAATCAAAGATGGTGTCATGACGGTGAATAAAGAGGCACCAAAGCGGGAAATCGGAGAAAGTCAGATTTACCAAAATCTCAAACAAACCGTCAAAGACCAAGAAATGATGGCGCTGGGTACCGTGCAAGAAATTTATGACTTTTTAATGGAAAGAGAATAGCAGATAGGAAAGAGTTGGGAAACCAGCTCTTTTTTGAAAACAAATCTTCATTTTGAAAATCATCAAAAAAATGGTATAATGGTAGGAAAAGATTCGGCTAACAGTAATAGTGCTTTTAGAATAAGAGGGTAAGCAACCCTATAATCAAGATAAACTAAGATTTTGGAGGAAAAATGAGTAATATTAGTTTAACAACACTTGGTGGTGTACGTGAAAATGGGAAAAATATGTACATTGCTGAAATTGGAGAGTCCATTTTTGTTTTGAATGCAGGGTTAAAATATCCCGAAAATGAACAATTAGGGGTCGATGTGGTGATTCCAAAGATGGACTACCTTTTTGAAAATAAAGATCGAATTGCTGGGGTATTTTTAACTCACGGACATGCAGATGCTATTGGTGCTCTGCCTTATCTCTTGGCTGAAGCCAAGGTACCTGTATTTGGCTCTGAGTTGACCATTGAGTTGGCAAAACTCTTTGTCAAAGGAAATGACGCAGTCAAGAAATTTAATGATTTTCATGTTATTGATGAAGATACGGAGATTGATTTTGGTGGGACAGTGGTTTCCTTCTTCCCTACGACTTACTCCGTTCCAGAGAGCCTGGGAATTGTCTTGAAGACAGCTGAAGGTAGCATCGTTTATACAGGTGACTTCAAATTTGACCAGACAGCTAGTGAATCCTATGCGACAGACTTCGCTCGTTTGGCAGAAATCGGTCGTGACGGCGTCCTGGCTCTCCTCAGTGATTCGGCCAATGCGGACAGCAATATTCAGGTGGCTAGTGAAAGTGAAGTTAGAGATGAAATTACCCAAACCATTGCTGACTGGGAAGGTCGTATCATCGTTGCAGCTGTTTCCAGTAACCTTTCTCGTATCCAGCAGATTTTTGACGCTGCGGATAAAACAGGTCGACGTATCGTCTTGACAGGATTTGATATTGAAAATATCGTCCGCACAGCGATTCGTCTCAAGAAGTTGTCTTTAGCCAACGAAATTCTCTTGATTAAGCCGAAAGATATGTCTCGCTTTGAAGACCATGAGTTGATTATTCTTGAGACAGGTCGTATGGGTGAACCTATCAATGGACTTCGTAAGATGTCGATTGGTCGCCATCGTTATGTAGAAATCAAGGATGGGGACCTGGTCTATATTGCTACGGCTCCGTCTATTGCTAAAGAAGCCTTCGTTGCGCGTGTGGAAAATATGATTTATCAGGCAGGAGGGGTTGTCAAATTGATTACCCAAAGTTTACATGTATCAGGGCACGGAAATGCGCGTGATTTGCAGTTGATGATCAATCTCTTGCAACCTAAGTATCTCTTCCCAATTCAAGGGGAATACCGTGAGTTGGATGCCCATGCTAAGGCTGCTATGGCGGTCGGGATGTTGCCAGAACGCATTTTTATCCCTAAAAAGGGAACCAGTATGGCTTATGAGAATGGGGACTTTGTCCCAGCTGGCGCGGTTTCGGCAGGCGATGTCTTGATTGACGGAAATGCTATAGGTGATGTTGGAAATGTGGTTCTTCGTGACCGTAAGGTCTTGTCAGAGGATGGCATTTTCATCGTCGCAATTACAGTTAACCGACGTGAGAAGAAAATTGTAGCTAAGGCTCGTGTTCACACGCGTGGATTTGTTTATCTCAAGAAGAGTCGCGATATTCTCCGTGAAAGTTCAGAATTGATTAACCAGACGGTAGAAGACTATCTTCAAGGAGATGACTTTGACTGGGCAGATCTTAAAGGGAAGGTTCGTGATAATTTGACCAAGTATCTCTTTGACCAAACCAAACGTCGTCCAGCTATTTTACCAGTGGTGATGGAAGCGAAATAATCTTTGAAATAAACAGAGAGAAAGCCGAGTTTTGGCTTTTTCTTATCGGAAAATAGAAGGAGCAAATCATGGCAGTAATGAAAATTGAGTATTACTCACAAGTTTTGGATATGGAGTGGGGAGTGAATGTTCTTTACCCCGATGCCAATCGAGTGGAAGAACCAGAGTGTGAAGATATTCCAGTCTTGTACCTTTTGCACGGGATGTCTGGTAATCATAATAGTTGGCTCAAGAGAACCAATGTAGAACGCTTACTTCGAGGAACCAATCTCATAGTTGTTATGCCCAATACCAGCAACGGTTGGTATACCGATACCCAATATGGTTTTGATTATTACACAGCTCTAGCAGAGGAATTACCACAGGTTTTAAAACGCTTCTTCCCTAACATGACTAGCAAGCGTGAAAAGACCTTTATCGCTGGTCTCTCTATGGGAGGCTATGGCTGTTTCAAATTGGCTCTTGCTACAAATTGTTTTTCTCATGCAGCTAGTTTTTCAGGTGCTCTTAGCTTTCAAGATTTTTCTCCTGAAAGCCAAGATTTGGGAACACCGGCTTATTGGAGAGGTGTGTTTGGGGAGATTAAAGATTGGACAGCTAGCCCCTATTCTCTTGAAAGTCTGGCTAAAAAATCGGATAAAAAGACCAAGCTCTGGGCTTGGTGTGGCGAGCAGGATTTCTTGTATGAAGCCAATAATCTCGCAGTGAAAAACCTCAAAAAGCTGGGCTTTGATGTGAGCTATAGCCATAGTGCTGGAAGTCACGAATGGTATTACTGGGAAAAACAATTGGAACGGTTTCTAGCAACCCTACCGATTGATTTCAAATTAGAAGAGAGATTGACTTAGTTTGAACTTCAGCATAGGGGGAGTAGAACTAAAATAAAATATGTTTTCACTAGACTTTTCAAGCGAAAGTAGTAGAATAGTAATAAGATACTGGAGGAAAGAGAGTAGGAAATGTACCGTTATCAAATTGGCATTCCCGCATTAGAATATGATCAGTTTGTCAAAGACCATGAATTAGGCAATGTATTACAAAGCAGTGCTTGGGAGGAAGTTAAGTCTGACTGGGAACATGAGAAGTTTGGTGTTTACAGGGAAGAAAAATTACTGGCGACAGCTAGTATTTTGATTAGAGCTCTTCCGCTAGGCTATAAAATGTTTTACGTCCCAAGAGGACCCATATTGGATTATGGGGATACGGAACTTTTGAGTTTTGTCATTCAGTCCATTAAGTCTTATGCTCGCAGTAAGAGAGCGGTTTTTGTGACTTTCGATCCAAGTATTTGTCTATCTCAACATTTGGTTAATCAAGATAAAACAGAATATCCTGAAAAACTTTCTATTGTTGAGATTTTAGGGCAATTAGGAGTGAAGTGGTCTGGGCGGACAACCGAAATGGATGACACCATTCAGCCTCGTATTCAGGCGAAAATATATAAAGAAAATTTTGAAGAAGATAAACTTTCTAAATCAACAAAACAGGCTATTCGAACAGCACGGAATAAGGGGGTAGAGATTCAATTTGGCGGAACTGAATTATTGGAGTCTTTTTCCTTTTTGATGAAAAAAACCGAGAAGCGGAAAGAGATTCATTTGAGGAATGAAGCCTATTATAAAAAATTGTTAGATAATTTTAAGGACAAGGCCTACATCACCTTGGCAACCTTGGATGTCTCTAAACGTTCGCAAGAATTAGAAGAACAGTTGGCGAAAAATAGAGCCTTGGAAGAGACCTTTACTGAGTCGACTCGCACTTCAAAAGTAGAAGCGCAGAAGAAGGAAAAAGAACGTTTGTTAGAGGAATTGACTTTCCTGCAGGAATATATAGATGCAGGTCAAGCGAGAGTTCCCTTAGCGGCTACTTTGAGTTTGGAATTTGGTACTACCTCTGTCAATCTATATGCTGGTATGGATGATGCTTTTAAACGTTACAATGCTCCGATTTTAACTTGGTATGAAACGGCTCGCTATACCTTTGAGCGAGGTATGGTCTGGCAAAATTTAGGTGGTGTTGAAAACTCTCTCAATGGTGGTCTTTATCATTTTAAGGAAAAATTTAATCCAACGATTGAAGAATATTTGGGTGAATTTACAATGCCCACTCATCCTCTCTATCCTCTGTTAAGACTTGCTCTTGATTTCCGTAAAACATTAAGAAAAAAACATAGAAAGTAAGTATATGGCACTAATTACACTCACGAAAGAAGAGTTTCAGGCTTATTCTGATCAGGTTTCTTCTCGTTCCTTTATGCAATCTGTCCAGATGGGGGATTTGCTAGAAAAAAGAGGGGCTCGAATTGTTTATCTTGCTTTGAAACAAGAAGGAGAGATTCAAGTTGCAGCTCTGGTTTATAGCTTGCCCATGCTGGGTGGTCTGCATATGGAGATCAATTCGGGGCCGATTTATACCCAACAAGATGCTCTTCCAGTTTTTTATGCGGAGTTAAAAGAATATGCCAAGCAAAATGGTGTATTAGAGTTGCTTGTAAAACCTTATGAAACTTATCAAACTTTTGATAGCCAAGGTAATTCAATAGATGCTGAGAAAAAAAGTATGATTCAAGGTTTGACTGATTTAGGTTATCAATTTGATGGATTGACAACGGGTTATCCAGGTGGAGAGCCGGATTGGTTATATTATAAGGATTTGACAGAATTAACTGAAAAGAACTTGCTTAAAAGTTTTAGCAAAAAAGGGAAACCCTTGGTGAAAAAGGCTGAAACCTTTGGCATTCGGTTGAAAAAGTTAAAACGTGAAGAGTTATCAATTTTTAAGAACATCACAAAAGAAACCTCTGAACGTAGAGAATATAGTGATAAAAGTTTAGAATACTATGAGCATTTTTATGATGCTTTTGGAGAACAAGCGGAGTTTCTCATAGCAAGCTTAAATTTTTCGGACTATATGAGCAAATTGCAAGGTGAACAAAGTAAACTAGAAGAAATCTTGGATAAGTTGCGACTTGATTTGAGTAAAAATCCTCATTCTGAGAAAAAACAAAATCAACTGAGAGAATATTCTAGTCAATTTGAAACGTTTGAAGTTCGAAAAGCAGAAGCGCGAGACTTGATTGAAAAATATGGGGAAGAAGATATTGTTTTAGCTGGGAGTTTATTTGTTTATATGCCTCAGGAAACGACTTACCTCTTTAGTGGTTCCTACACTGAATTTAATAAGTTCTATGCCCCTGCACTGCTTCAAAAATATATTATGTTGGAAAGCATAAAACGTGGAATACCTAAATACAACTTCCTAGGCATTCAAGGGATTTTTGATGGTAGTGATGGCGTTTTGCGTTTTAAACAGAATTTTAATGGCTATATTGTACGCAAAGCAGGTACTTTCCGTCACCATCCATCACCTTTAAAATACAAAGCTATCCAGTTATTCAAAAAAATAGTAGGACGTTAAGATGAAAAAGCCAGTATTTAGTTTTCTTTCAGCTTGTTTTAGTAAAATAGACTTTATTTGCTAGAAAGGTGGAGGGACATGCGCTGGCTTTTTCGTTTGATAGGGGCTTTCTTTTCTTTTGTGTGGCGTTTGTTTTGGCGCCTGGTTTGGATAGTTGTACTCTTATGTGCTCTTGCTTTTGGATTTCTCTGGTATCTGAACGGGGATTTCCAAGGAGCGCTAAAGCAAGCAGAACGGTCAGTAAAAATTGGTCAACAAAGTATTGACCAATGGGAAAGAATAGGGCAACTGCCTAAGTTGAACCAGACAGATAGCCACCAACACTCTGAAGGAAGGTGGCCGCAGGCTTCTGCTCGTATTTACTTGGATCCCCAGATGGATTCACGCTTTCAAGAAGCTTATGTAGAAGCAATCCAGAATTGGAATCAAACTGATGCTTTTAACTTTGAAATTGTGACTGAGTCCAGCAAGGCGGATATCTTGGCTACGGAGATGAACGATGGAAGCACTCCTGTGGCAGGAGAGGCGGAAAGTCAAACTAATCTCTTGACGGGTCAATTCTTGTCTGTAACGGTGCGTCTGAATCATTATTATTTGTCCAATCCAGACTATGGCTATTCCTATGAGCGCATTGTCCATACGGCAGAACATGAGTTGGGGCATGCGATTGGCTTGGACCATACAGATGAGAAGTCTGTGATGCAACCAGCAGGTTCTTTTTATGGTATCCAGGAAGAGGATGTTGAAAGACTTCGAAAATTATATGAGACCAATGAGTAGGGGACTATCTTTCCCTACTTTTTTGCTATAATGGAATTATGAACAACTTGATTAAATCAAAACTAGAGCTCTTGCCGACCAGCCCTGGTTGCTACATTCACAAGGATAAAAACGGCACCATTATCTATGTAGGAAAGGCTAAAAATCTGCGTAACCGCGTGCGGTCTTATTTCCGTGGGAGTCACGATACCAAGACAGAAGCCTTGGTGTCTGAAATTGTGGATTTTGAATTTATCGTTACGGAGTCTAATATTGAGGCACTTCTCCTAGAAATCAACCTAATCAAGGAAAACAAGCCCAAGTACAATATCATGCTCAAGGATGATAAGTTCTATCCCTTCATCAAAATTACCAATGAGCGCTATCCTCGCTTGATTATCACCCGACAGGTCAAAAAGGACGGAGCTCTCTACTTTGGACCTTATCCAGATGTGGGAGCAGCCAATGAAATCAAGAGGTTGCTAGATCGGATTTTTCCTTTTCGTAAGTGTACAAACCCACCGTCTAAGGTCTGTTTTTACTACCATATCGGTCAATGTATGGCCCATACCATCTGTAAGAAGGATGAGGCCTACTTCAAGTCTATGGCTCAGGAGGTTTCTGATTTTCTGAAAGGGCAGGATGATCAAATTATCGATGACCTCAAGGGCAAGATGGCAAGTGCTGCCCAGACTATGGAATTTGAACGTGCGGCGGAATACCGTGACCTAATTCAGGCCATTGGAACGCTTCGAACCAAGCAGCGGGTCATGGCTAAGGATCTCCAAAATCGGGATGTCTTTGGCTACTATGTCGATAAGGGCTGGATGTGTGTTCAGGTTTTCTTTGTTCGTCAGGGCAAGTTAATTGAACGTGACGTCAATCTTTTTCCCTATTACAATGATCCGGATGAGGATTTTCTAACCTATGTGGGACAATTCTATCAAGAAAAATCTCACTTGGTTCCCAATGAGGTATTGATTCCACAGGATATTGACGAAGAAGCTGTCAGGGCCTTGGTGGATGCCAAGATTGTCAAACCCCAGCGTGGTGAGAAAAAACAACTGGTCAATTTGGCTATAAAGAATGCTCGAGTCAGCCTAGAGCAGAAATTCAACCTGCTAGAGAAATCTGTCGAGAAGACCCAAGGAGCTATTGAAAATCTAGGACGCTTGCTTCAAATCCCAACCCCAGTTCGCATCGAGTCCTTCGATAACTCCAACATCATGGGGACCAGTCCTGTTTCAGCCATGGTAGTCTTTATCAACGGAAAACCTAGTAAGAAGGATTATCGTAAATATAAAATCAAGACCGTAGTCGGGCCAGACGACTATGCCAGTATGCGAGAAGTCATTCGGAGGCGCTATGGTCGAGTACAGCGTGACGGTTTGACTCCCCCAGATTTGATTGTCATCGATGGGGGACAAGGTCAAGTCAATATCGCTAAGCTAGTCATCCAAGAGGAACTGGGTTTGGATATTCCCATTGCAGGTTTGCAAAAGAATGATAAGCACCAAACCCATGAATTGCTCTTTGGAGATCCGCTTGAGGTGGTGGAGTTATCTCGTAATTCTCAGGAATTTTTCCTCCTCCAACGCATTCAAGATGAGGTCCACCGCTTTGCCATCACCTTCCACCGCCAACTGCGCTCCAAAAATTCTTTTTCATCACAACTGGATGGCATTGACGGTCTGGGGCCTAAACGTAAGCAAAATCTCATGAAGCATTTCAAGTCTTTGACCAAAATCAAGGAAGCCAGTGTGGATGAGATTGTCGAAGTTGGAGTACCTAGAGCGGTTGCAGAGGCTGTGCAAAGAAAGTTGAACCCGCAGGAAGAAGAGGAATTAGCTCAAGTGGCGGAAGAAAGAGTTGATTATCAAATAGAAGGAGAACACAATGAATCATAAAATCGCAATTTTATCAGATATTCATGGCAATACAACTGCCCTAGAAGCAGTGATTGCAGATGCTAAAAACCAAGGAGTCAGTGAATACTGGCTTCTGGGAGATATTTTTCTTCCCGGTCCCGGTGCGAATGACTTGGTCGCCCTGCTAAAGGACCTTCCTATCACAGCCAGTGTTCGAGGCAATTGGGATGATCATGTCCTTGAGGCCTTGGATGGCGAATATGGTTTGGAACATCCGAAAGAAATCCAGTCAATGCGCATGACCCAGTTTTTGATGGAGCGAATGGATCCTGCAACGATTGTCTGGCTACGAAGCTTGCCTTTGCTGGAAAAGAAAGAAGTTGAGGGACTACGCTTTTCTATCTCTCATAATTTACCTGACAAAAACTATGGTGGGGATCTACTGGTTGGGAATGATACAGAAAAATTTGACCAACTGCTAGATGAGGAAACGGACGTAGCAGTCTATGGTCATGTCCACAAGCAGTTGCTTCGTTACGGCAGTCAAGGGCAACAAATCATCAATCCAGGGTCGATTGGCATGCCCTATTTTAATTGGGATGCGTTAAAAAATCACCGTGCCCAGTATGCCGTGATAGAAGTTGAAGATGGGGAATTGGTAAATATCCTATTTCGTAAAGTCGCTTATGATTATGAAGCGGAGTTAGAATTGGCCAAGTCCAAGGGCCTTCCTTTTATTGAAATGTATGAAGAGCTACGTCGTGAAGATAACTATCAGGGGCACAATCTGGAATTATTAGCCAGCTTAATAGAAAAGCATGGGTATGTAGAAGATGTGAAGAAATTTTTTGATTTTTTGTAAGAGTTCCCTAAGATAACCAATGCAAACTAAAAACGATTGGACCAGCCAATCGTTTTTATCATGTCTTATTGTAACTGAGATTTATCTGGGAGATAAGAGCCACCTAGATAGGTATTGCTGAGTTTTTCGAGTGTTCCGTCTTGGTAGAGTTCTTTAAGTGCTTTATCAAATTGCTCTTTAAACTCTTTCTGGTCGCTTGAGAAAACGATATAGTTGCTGGGGCTATCGGCAGAAAGCAAGTCAACCACAGAAAGGTCTAAGCCACGGTCCTTGATAATCTTTTGAACAGATACTTTGTCAAAAACTAGGAAATCAAACTCTCCGTTAGCAAGGTCTAGGATTCGTTTACCGATATCTTCGCCAGAAAAATCGATAGTAGCAGGATTATCAGTGTGTTTCTGATTCCAGTTATTGATGAATTGAGCGTTTGAAGTTCCAGTATCCTCTTGAGTTGTTTTGCCAGCGATTTGGTCAAGTGAAGTTAGAGGATTTTTCTTGTTGCTGACAAGGACGAGGGGATTATTCGAGATTGGAAGTGAGTAGAGGTATTTTTCAGCACGCTCTTTTGTATAACTCAAGTTATTGGCTGCAGCCTGATAGTGACCAGAATCAAGTCCTGGGAAGATACTTTCCCAAGCAGTTCTTTGGAATTGAATCTCGTAGTCGCTGAGTTTTTCATCCACTGCCTTTAGGACTTCAATATCGAAGCCTGTCAGATTACCCTTGTCTTCGTAGTCAAATGGCGGCACATCGCCGGCTGTAGCAACGACGATTGTCTTTTGAGCGCTAGTCTCTTTGGGTGTAGCTTGATTCCCACAGGCAACCAAAAATGGTAGGATAGCTAGTAATAGGCTAAATTTTTTCATAATGTCTCCATTCAAATGTAAAGTACTTGCTAGTTTATCAGAAACTTTCCTGATAAACCAATATATATCTTTTATGTCTGTGATAGAAAAAACTTAATCATGAAAAATCTCTGCAAGCTCTTTCAAAATATGGTAGAATGGAAGCAGTAGAATTAGAAAAGGAAATCGATTATGAAATTTCTTGAATTAAATAAAAAACGTCATGCGACTAAGCATTTCACTGATAAGCCAGTTGATCCAAAAGATGTGCGTACGGCTATCGAAATTGCAACCTTGGCTCCAAGCGCCCACAACAGCCAGCCTTGGAAATTTGTGGTGGTACGTGAGAAAAATGCCGAACTAGCAAAATTGGCTTACGGTTCAAACTTTGAACAGGTATCATCAGCGCCTGTAACTATTGCCTTGTTTACAGACACAGATTTGGCTAAACGTGCCCGCAAGATTGCCCGTGTCGGTGGCGCAAAGAATTTCTCAGAAGAACAACTTCAATATTTCATGAAGAACTTGCCTACGGAATTTGCCCGTTACAATGAACAACAAGTCAGCGACTACCTAGCCCTCAATGCAGGTTTGGTTGCTATGAACTTGGTTCTGGCTCTTACAGACCAAGGAATCGGATCAAATTTGATCCTTGGATTTGACAAATCAAAAGTCAATGAGGTTTTGGAAATTGAAGACCGTTTCCGCCCAGAACTCTTGATCACAGTGGGTTACACAGACGAAAAATTGGAACCAAGCTACCGCTTGCCAGTAGATGAAATCATCGAGAAAAGATAGAAAGAAGAAAAAATGACAGTAATTGATTTTACAGCAGAAGTAGAAAAACGCAAAGAAGACCTCTTGGCTGACTTGTTTAGCCTTTTGGAAATCAACTCAGAACGTGATGATAGCAAGGTTGATGCTGAGCATCCATTTGGACCTGGTCCAGTAAAAGCCTTGGAAAAATTCCTTGAAATAGCAGATCGTGATGGCTACCCAACTAAAAATGTTGACAACTACGCAGGACATTTTGAATTTGGTGATGGAGAAGAAGTTCTCGGAATCTTTGCCCACATGGATGTGGTGCCAGCTGGTAGCGGTTGGGACACAGACCCTTACACACCAACTATCAAAGATGGTCGCCTTTATGCGCGTGGGGCTTCGGACGACAAGGGGCCTACAACAGCTTGTTACTATGGTTTGAAAATCATCAAAGAATTGGGCCTTCCAACTTCTAAGAAAGTTCGCTTTATTGTTGGAACAGACGAAGAATCAGGCTGGGCAGACATGGACTACTACTTTGAGCACGTAGGACTTGCCAAACCAGACTTCGGTTTCTCTCCAGACGCTGAATTCCCTATCATCAATGGTGAAAAAGGAAATATCACGGAATACCTTCACTTTGCAGGTGAAAATGCAGGTGGTGCCCGTCTTCACAGCTTCACAGGTGGTTTACGTGAAAACATGGTTCCTGAATCAGCAACAGCAGTTATTTCAGGTGATTTAGCTGACTTGCAAGCTAAACTAGATGCCTTTGTTGCAGAACACAAACTTAGAGGAGAACTCCAAGAAGAAAACGGTCAATACAAGGTGACCATCATTGGTAAATCAGCCCACGGTGCTATGCCTGCTTCAGGTGTCAATGGTGCGACTTACCTAGCCCTCTTCCTTAACCAGTTTGACTTTGCTGGTCCAGCTAAAGACTACCTTGACATCGCTGGTAAAATTCTCTTGAACGACCATGAGGGTGAAAATCTCAAGATTGCTCATGTGGATGAAAAGATGGGTGCTCTTTCTATGAATGCCGGTGTCTTCCGCTTCGATGAAACAAGTGCTGACAATACCATTGCCCTTAACATCCGCTATCCAAAAGGAACAAGTCCAGAGCAAATCAAGTCAATCCTTGAAAACTTGCCAGTTGCTTCTGTTAGCCTTTCTGAACATGGTCACACGCCTCACTATGTGCCAATGGAAGATCCACTTGTGCAAACCTTGTTGAATGTCTATGAAAAACAAACTGGACTTAAAGGTCACGAGCAAGTTATCGGTGGTGGAACCTTTGGTCGCTTGCTCGAACGCGGAGTTGCCTACGGTGCCATGTTCCCAGACTCAATTGACACCATGCACCAAGCTAATGAATTTATCGCCTTGGATGATCTCTTCCGAGCAGCAGCAATCTATGCCGAAGCTATTTACGAATTGATCAAATAAAACGATAGAAGTCTGAGATCTTATGCTTAGACTTCTTTTTGGAGGGAAAGTAGATGTCTCAAATCGAAAGAATCAAACAGGCTATCATGTCAGATTCACAGAATGCCAGCTATACAGAGCGTGGCATTGAACCTCTCTTTGCAGCGCCAAAGACTGCTCGCATCAATATCATCGGTCAGGCACCGGGACTTAAAACCCAAGAAGCAGGCCTTTATTGGAAGGATAAGAGTGGTGACCGCTTGCGTGACTGGCTAGGTGTGGATGAAGATACCTTTTACAATTCAGGTTATTTTGCTGTCTTGCCCATGGATTTTTACTTTCCAGGGCATGGTAAGTCAGGTGACCTGCCACCGAGAACTGGGTTTGCAGAAAAATGGCATCCACAGCTCTTGCAAGAATTACCAGACATCCAATTGACCCTCTTGATTGGCCAGTATGCCCAAGCCTACTATTTACAAGAGAAAATCAGTGGCAAGGTGACAGAACGGGTAAAACATTACCAGAACTACTTGCCAGAGTATTTTCCTTTAGTTCACCCCTCACCTCGAAATCAAATCTGGATGGCCAAAAATCCATGGTTTGAGTCGGAAGTGGTGCCAGATTTGAAAAAAAGAATTAAAACCATTTTATAGTCAATGAAAATCAAAGAGCAAACTAGGAAGCTAGCCGCAAGCTGCTCAAAGTACAGCTTTGAGGTTGCAGATAAAACTGACGAAGTCAGTAACTATACGCACGGTAAGGCGACGCTGACGTGGTTTGAAGAGATTTTCGAAGAGTATTAGGAGAAAAAGAATGAAAGAAATAACCTTTGACGCATTTTACCAGCTTTACCAAAACGACCAACTTTCTCTAGTGGACGTGAGAGAAGTGGATGAGTTTGAAGCTCTTCACTTAGAAGGAGCCCACAACCTGCCACTTAGTCAATTGGCTGATACCTATGATCGGTTGGATAAGGACCAGTTACATTATGTTATTTGTAAATCTGGAATGAGATCGGCGCGTGCTTGCCAATTCCTATCAGAACAAGGTTATGAGGTTATCAATGTACAAGGTGGTATGACTGCCTTTGAAGAACTCTAAACGTAAGAATTTTCTCCTGCTTGGTGTGGACTGGGTAGGAGAATTTTATTTTTAGACAATTCTCATTTTTAAGAATCTTGAAAACATTCAATATTTACTTCGTGAAGCTTTTTTCATACTCCTATTCATGATATACTAGGTCAGTATTTTATAAATATGAAGGAGATTTACATGGCTAAAAAAGGTGCCCTAACAGGTTTACTCCTGTTTGGAATATTTTTTGGTGCGGGGAACTTGATTTTTCCGCCTTCTCTAGGTGCCCTATCTGGAGAACATTTTCTTCCTGCCATCGCAGGTTTTGTCTTTTCAGGCGTCGGTATCGCCGTCTTGACTCTTATTATTGGAACGCTAAATCCTAAAGGATATATCTACGAGATTTCAACAAAGATAGCGCCTTGGTTTGCGACTCTTTACCTCTCGGTTCTTTATTTGTCAATCGGTCCATTCTTTGCTATCCCACGTACTGCTACAACAGCTTACGAAGTAGGGATTAGCCCCCTTTTGTCGGATGCAAATAAAGGTCTTGGCTTGATTGTCTTTACGGTTCTTTACTTTGCAGCAGCATATTTGATTTCGCTTAATCCATCTAAAATCTTGGACCGTATCGGTCGTGTTTTAACACCAGTCTTTGCAATCTTGATTGTCATCTTGGTTGTTCTAGGAGCTTTCAAATACGGTGGAACAAGTCCTCAAGCTGCTTCAGCTGCTTATCAAGCTTCTGCCTTTGGGACAGGATTCCTAGAAGGTTACAATACCTTGGATGCTCTTGCTTCAGTTGCCTTTAGCGTAATCGCAGTTCAAACCTTGAAACAACTTGGATTTTCAAGTAAGAAAGAATACATTTCAACTATTTGGGTGGTTGGTATCGTTGTAGCCCTTGCCTTCAGCGCTCTTTACATCGGTTTAGGTTTCCTTGGAAATCATTTCCCGGTACCAGCTGAGGCGATGAAGGGTGGAACACCAGGTGTTTACATCTTGTCACAAGCCACTCAAGAAATCTTTGGCTCAACAGCTCAACTCTTCCTTGCAGCTATGGTTACCGTAACCTGCTTCACAACGACTGTTGGTTTGATTGTGTCTACAGCTGAGTTCTTTAATGAACGCTTCCCACAAATCAGCTACAAGGTTTATGCGACAGCCTTTACCTTGATTGGCTTTGCCATTGCCAATTTGGGTCTTGATGCGATTATCAAGTACTCAATTCCAGTATTGGTTATTTTGTACCCAATCACGATTGCCATCGTTATGATTGTCATTGTCAACAAATTTGTGGCTCTTTCAAAACCGGGTATGCAGTTGACAATTGCTGTTGTTACAGCTATTGCCATTGCAAGCGTACTAGGAAGCTCGTTTAAGGTTGAGTTTCTTGCAAATCTTGTCAAGGCTCTTCCTTTTGCCAAGGCCTCTCTTCCATGGTTGGTGCCAGCCATCGTTGGAATCTTGCTATCATTGGTTCTACCAAACAAGCAAGAAAGTGATGTTTTTGAAATGGAATAATCACTAATACTCTTCGAAAATCTCTTCAAACCGCGTCAACGTCGCCTTGTCGTACTCAAGTACAGCCTGCGGCTAGTTTCCTAGTTTGCTCTTTGATTTTCATTGAGTATAAAATCACTTTTGTAGCCAAGTCTACAGGAGTGATTTTCTTTTTTTATCCGATGATAAATGTGTTATAATAGGTAGCAAAAGAGGTGAAGAAATGAATCAAACAGTAGAATATATCAAAGAACTGACAGCCATTGCGTCGCCAACGGGCTTCACTCGGGAGATTTCGGACTATTTAGTCAAGACTATAGAAGGTTTTGGTTACCAGCCGGTTCGCACAGCTAAGGGTGGTGTCAATGTGACCATTAAAGGTCAAAATGATGAAGAGCATCGCTATGTGACTGCCCATGTGGATACGCTGGGGGCCATTGTCCGTGCTGTCAAACCAGACGGCCGTCTCAAACTAGATCGTATCGGTGGTTTTCCTTGGAACATGATTGAAGGTGAAAACTGTACTGTTCACGTAGCTAGCACAGGTCATAAGGTATCCGGAACCATCCTCATCCACCAAACTTCTTGCCATGTCTACAAGGATGCAGGAACTGCAGAACGCACGCAAGACAATATGGAAGTGCGTTTGGACGCCAAAGTAACTAGTGAAAAAGAAACTCGTGCCTTGGGGATTGAAGTTGGTGATTTCATCAGCTTTGATCCACGAACCGTCGTGACAGAGACAGGTTTTATCAAGTCTCGTCATTTGGACGATAAGGTTAGCGCAGCGATTTTGCTTAATCTGCTTCGTATTTATAAGGAAGAGAAGATTGAGTTGCCAGTAACAACCCATTTTGCTTTCTCAGTCTTTGAAGAAGTGGGGCACGGTGCTAACTCTAATATTCCTGCTCAGGTAGTCGAATATCTGGCTGTGGATATGGGAGCTATGGGAGATGACCAGCAAACAGATGAGTACACAGTGTCTATCTGTGTCAAGGATGCTTCAGGGCCTTATCACTATGATTTCCGTCAACACTTGGTGACCTTGGCGAAAGAGCAAGATATTCCATTCAAGTTGGATATCTATCCATTTTATGGATCGGACGCTTCAGCGGCCATGTCCGCAGGGGCAGAGGTCAAACACGCCCTCCTTGGCGCGGGTATCGAGTCTAGTCATTCTTATGAGCGTACTCATATTGATTCAGTTGTCGCGACGGAGCGTATGGTTGATGCCTATCTTAAGAGCGCACTGGTAGACTAATATGTGCCTTATTTGTCAGAGAATTGAGCTCATCAAGAAGGGAGAAAATCCCTATTTTGTCAAAGAGTTGGAAACAGGCTATCTTGTGATTGGAGACCACCAGTATTTTGCAGGCTATAGTCTCTTTCTAGCCAAGGAACACGTCAGCGAATTGCACCATTTGAAAAAGGAGACAAGACTCCGTTTTCTAGAAGAAATGAGTTTAGTCCAAGAGGCAGTTGCCAAGGCCTTTGCTGCTGAGAAAATGAATATCGAACTGCTAGGAAATGGCGATGCCCATCTTCACTGGCATCTGTTTCCTAGACGAAGAGGTGATATGAAGGGTCACGGTCTCAAAGGGCGTGGGCCAGTCTGGTGGGTTCCCTTTGAAGAAATGACAGCAGAAATCTGCCAATCAAAACCTGATGAGATTAAAAGATTAGTCGAATGTTTATCATCAGAAGTAGATAAACTATTAGAAATAAAGGAGTAAAGATGAAAAAAAGATACCTAGTCTTGACAGCCTTGCTAGCCTTGAGTCTAGCAGCTTGTTCACAAGAAAAAGCAAAAAATGAAGATGGCGCAGCTAAGACAGAACAAACAGCTAAAGCTGATGGAGCAGTCGGCAGTAAATCTCAGGGAGCTGCCCAGAAAAAAGCAGAAGTGGTTAACAAAGGAGACTACTACAGCATCCAAGGGAAATACGATGAAATCATCGTAGCCAACAAACACTATCCATTGTCTAAAGACTATAATCCAGGGGAAAATCCAAAAGCCAAGGCAGAGTTGGTCAAACTCATCAAAGCTATGCAAGAGGCAGGTTTCCCCATTAGCGACCATTACAGTGGCTTTAGAAGTTATGAAACTCAGACCAAGCTCTATCAAGATTATGTCAATCAAGATGGGAAAGAAGCTGCTGACCGTTATTCTGCCCGTCCTGGCTATAGCGAGCACCAGACAGGCTTGGCTTTTGATGTGATTGGGACAAATGGTGATTTGGTGACAGAAGAAAAAGCGGCCCAATGGCTCTTGGACCATGCGGCTGATTATGGCTTTGTTGTCCGTTATCTCAAAGGCAAGGAAAAGGAAACAGGCTATATGGCTGAAGAATGGCACCTTCGTTATGTCGGAAAAGAAGCAAAAGAAATAGCTGCAAGTGGTCTCAGTTTGGAAGAGTATTACGGCTTTGAAGGCGGAGATTACGTCGATTAATACTCTTCGAAAATCNNTTCCTAGTTTGCTCTTTGATTTTCATTGAGTATAAAAAATAAACTTTTCCCTTGCAATTCCAGATAAATAGTGTATAATAGATAGGTATGTAAAAAGCATACTTGTGGGAGGTAAAAATCTCTAATTACCGCCAAAACCACAAAGGAGGATTTAAAAATGGCTAAAAAAGTCGAAAAACTTGTAAAATTGCAAATCCCTGCTGGTAAAGCTACACCAGCTCCACCGGTTGGACCTGCTCTTGGTCAAGCTGGTATCAACATCATGGGATTCACAAAAGAGTTCAACGCTCGTACAGCTGACCAAGCTGGTATGATCATTCCAGTTGTTATCTCAGTTTACGAAGATAAATCATTTACTTTCATCACTAAAACACCACCAGCTGCTGTTCTTTTGAAAAAAGCTGCAGGTGTTGAAAAAGGATCAGGTACACCTAACAAAACTAAAGTTGCTACAGTTACTCGTGCACAAGTACAAGAAATTGCAGAAACTAAGATGCCAGATTTGAACGCAGCAAACGTAGAGTCTGCAATGCGTATGATCGAAGGTACTGCTCGTTCTATGGGATTCACTGTTGTTGACTAATCAATAACACAGTAGAAAATCTCACAGCAGTCTATTAGTTGCTTTTCATACTAGGCAAGTGACTGAAGCTTGTACTTGGGTACAGCAAGGGAGCTTAACGAAGTAGGAAAAGAAAAATAATAGACTGAAAACCCGCAAGACTTCATCATTTCGAGGAGTGACGTGGGAGATGAAAATCGATTGAACCACTTACAAGGAGAATAGAAAATGGCTAAAAAAAGCAAACAACTTCGTGCTGCTCTTGAGAAAATCGACAGCACAAAAGCATACAGCGTAGAAGAAGCTGTAGCACTTGCAAAAGAAACTAACTTTGCAAAATTTGACGCAACTGTAGAAGTTGCTTACAACTTGAACATCGACGTTAAAAAAGCTGATCAACAAATCCGTGGAGCAATGGTATTGCCAAACGGTACTGGTAAAACTTCACGCGTTCTTGTTTTCGCACGTGGTACAAAAGCTGAAGAAGCAAAAGCTGCTGGTGCAGACTTTGTTGGTGAAGATGACCTTGTTGCTAAAATCAATGACGGTTGGTTGGACTTCGACGTAGTTATCGCTACACCTGACATGATGGCTCTTGTTGGACGTCTTGGACGTGTCCTTGGACCACGTAACTTGATGCCAAACCCTAAAACTGGTACTGTAACAATGGATGTTGCTAAAGCAGTTGAAGAGTCTAAAGGTGGTAAAATCACTTACCGTGCTGACCGTGCAGGTAACGTTCAAGCAATCATCGGTAAAGTATCATTTGAAGCTGAAAAATTGGTTGAAAACTTCAAAGCTTTCAACGAAACAATTCAAAAAGCAAAACCAGCTACAGCTAAAGGAACTTACGTAACAAACTTGACTATCACAACTACTCAAGGTGTTGGTATCAAAGTTGACGTAAACTCACTTTAATCAGTAGTTAAAGTAATGTAAAAAAGTTGAAGACGCTATGTCTCAACTTTTTTTGATTTCAAAATATCTTCTTGTAAGGTAAATTTAAGTTACTGCTGTTATTCTTAGGGTCACGTGTTTCAATACAATACTCTTTAAGCGTATTTAAATTGCTTTTATACCAAAGCATTGATCATCGTTAATGAAAAATAGAAAGATCTCTAATAAAATTAAAAAACACTCATTCAAACTCAATAATTATCAGTTATAATACTTGACTGCTATAAATTTAAATGTTATAATCAGTTAAAGTGTTTACAATCATATAGCAATCTTTTTTAAGATGTTCTTCTCTTAATATTACTAAAAAATTTAAGGGGGGGGCTTTTTATTTGCCTTAATGCTTTAAATCAACACGAATAAAATAAATCAAGGAGGTTGAATCTCATGAAGAGAGGTCAACAAGATTTTAGAACTGAAAGATACCTTCGGTATGGTATTCGTAAGTATAGTTTTGGGGCAGCATCAGTGGCAATTGCGGCTGGTCTGATGTTTCTTGGAGCTGGTGCGGTATCAGCAACAGAAGTAGAAGGAGGTAATGAAACATCTTCAACAACGGCTCCAACACCGACCATAGGCGATGAAGGTGCTAATCAAGGTGCTAACTCATCTAAACCCACTACTTATGATGCAGAGCCAGTCCTAACTAGGGACGCTAGTGAAGATACTGCCTCATCCCAAGCTAGCGATGAGAATACCGAAGCAGCGGCAACTAGCTCCTCTACAGAAACAGTTGCAGATAAGACGGAACTACAATCGAAAATTTTGACCTTACGTACTGCAATCCAGTCGGCTACTAAGGGGACAGACAGTCTAGCTCTTGACTTTGCTAATCAAACATTGACAAGTGCGCAAGCAGTTTTAGAAGCTAAACCAAGTCAAGAAGAGGTCGCTCAGCAAGTTCAAGCGCTAACAAATGCTATTACTGTAATCGCAGAGGCGTCTAGTCAAGCACAAGCTAATCAAGTCGATACAGCAGAAACAAATCAATCATCTGAAAAAGTAGAGTTAGAAAAGCGAGTGTCAGAGGCGGATGTAACCAATCGTTTAGCAAATAGTTTTTTGGAAAAAGAAGCAAATGATTCAAGCCTTTCTGAAGATGTCAAGAGTGCTATTAGAGCTGCCATAGCCAGCAATGCTGCTAAAATTACAGAAGCAAAGGCTGCTTTAGCAAATGGTGATGCGAGTGCTCAAGCCCTTAACCAATCGATGGCAGAATTACAGTCCTCTATTGAAGCTGTCTATGTTACTCTCCGTAAAGCAGGCAAAGAAGAGTTTTCAGTTTCCCTGGACGATGCAGCTCCTGCTGGTGGTGTCATTGTACAACCAAATGCCAAAGATTATATATCCATTCCGCAGGGGGATGGCACTTATAAGATAGTTTCAACAGCTACAACAGAAGCTTCTGCAACAGGTAAGGATATCTATACCTTTGGTGCAACTGCCGCTACAAGAGGAGATGTCTCAACCGATAGAATCAGTGGAGATATTACGACTCTGGAAGCAGTTGTTTATTCTCACCAACGGACAGGTACCGATATGAATCCTGGTAACTCAGGTCAAGGAAATAATAATAAAGGTCGAGTGGATTTTCCTCTAACCAAGGAACAAGCAGAAGCCTTGGCTGCAGAAGCTCCCCTCTGGAAAGGAAAACTCCGTGCAGATGGATCAACAATTTCAACAGGTAATAATGTAGTTTATGGTGGGGGAGGAGGCTATGAATACCTTGCAACCCACATCTATCACTATGTCTATGAGCAAGGTACTGACCGTGTCTATATCGAAAAGATCAAGGGACGATTTAGTGTGACAGAGAAAGCAGCCACAGCTGGCTGGGAGGTTTCAAAGGTAGAGCCGACAAACTTACCAACAGGTTTAACCTATAATGCAGCTACAGATACTATTCAGGGGAAGATTGTGACAGATGGTCTGGCAAATGGGGTATATGATACGCGGATGTATGTGACCTATACCAATAAACAGACCAATGCTACTGTACGTGCAGTGTACCGAAATCTTCGTGGGGGTTGGATTGGTTGGCAAGATACAACTCCACCAAACATTGGAACCAATGAAGAGGTCTTTGAAGGAAAGGTTGGTAAAAGTAGCTTTACCAATGAACAAGGTCACTCTACAAATAGTATTGATATCCGCTACTCAGATACTTCAGGTTCTCGTGCTATGTCTGGCGGTGCTAATGTTAGCTATACGCTAGCAGATGGGACGAATGTTACAGTCCGTAATCAATACGGACCAAGTACTACAGGAATCTCGGGTAATATTGTGACAGCTACTGGAACAGCTCGTGCCGTGGATACAGAGATTCCGGGATTGACCTATGCACTAGATGGTAGTAAACCCTTAACTAGTCCTGACGGTGTGACTACGGGTTATACAGGGAAGGCCTTGATTAGTGGGACTCCAACGGAAGCTGGTATTTATTATGTTACAGCCTATGCTAAGGACTGGAACCAGCCAACAGGTGCAAATGGTTGGACAACCCAGGGGCAAGAAACCCATGCAGGTATCACAGTTAAGGTAGCACCGAAAATTGATGTCCTCAACATTGCTGCATATGGAACAGAAGTCCCAGTGACTATCTCTAAAGGAGCTACCTATGCCAAGGTGACCATGCCTGATGGAAGTGTCACAGCACTTGAAAATAGAGAAGGCAAGTGGTATGTTGCTGCGGAGGGAACTACAAATACAGCAGTGACAGCTGGTGAATTAGTCGGAACAGTTGGTGAACAATTTAAATTAAAAGTTACAAGTGAAATGACAGCAACAGCTGGTGTAAATAAGATATCTGTTTATGCTAAAACAGAAGCTGTTACAGCATCCTTGATGCGTTCATCTGTCACACTCCAAGATAATGATAACTCGTCACATGTTGCAACCTTGAATAAAACAAGTGGACGTTGGGAACTTCCAGCTGAATATGCTACTGTTAGAACTGATCACGGAGATGGTACTTATGATGTAACGAATAGAGAAGTTTACACCTCTGTGCAAACGGATGGCTCTATCAAGTTCTATATTTATGCCTATAACCGTAGTTATGATGCTACAGGAAAGGTTACAGCAGTTAATGATGTGACTCGTAAAGAAACAGTCTATGCGAGAGAAAATACCTTAGCTACAACAGTGGGGAATGGAACCTATGTAACCGTTTCTTACGATAAGGCTACGAACACATGGTCGTCATCGGATCAGTCAGTAGTGACAGCTACAAAGACAGATGCTGGTCATTGGGAAGTATCTACTTCATCAGGATTTTCTGGTGTGGTTAAGGCTACTACAGCAGAATCAACGGATGAAGCTACGATTATCAATAGAAAACCAACCGTTACTTCGACTTCTTATACAGCTAAGATGAATACAACTGTAGACTTAGTAGACCGTAGTCTGGATGGAGTAAGTACGGTGACAACTGATGCCCACGTGACAGTTGCTGATGCAGAGGATGATTCACTTCCATCTACAAGTGATGCTGAGAAAACTTTCAAGACTAGCCACAATACCAAGATAACAACTATTAGAGTGACTGATCCAAATGGTGGGTTGGTTGCATCTTACACAAAGACTGGTGATGCTCATAATTACCCAGATGCAACAAGCTTAAAATTGACAGAAGTTGGTGTTTATACGGTTACAGTAGATGTTATGGATAGTAATACTAACCTAGTCGATGAGACAAACGTGGGTGAAACAACAGAGGGTACAGATCATGGTGCAAACACATCCACAGCAAGTACGGTCTACACTATTACTGTGACTCTTCTGGATATAGAGGGTCAACCTACGAAATCATTGGCTATTCAAGGACGTCCACAAACAGGTGACCCAACATTTGAGTTTAAAACAGATGTCGAAACTGAGAAAGAGATTGATCAGGGAGCAAAACTCTATAGCCTTGAAGGAGCGATAGATGGCTCTGTAACGGCTACAAAAGATGGTAAGACAATAGGTACTTACAAGATTGATAAAGATACAGGATTGGTCACTTTCATTCCTGAAAAAGACTTTACAGGGGAAGCACCAGCAGTTACAGTACGTTTGACAGTAACATTTGCTAATGATACTACTGGCAACCCACTCACTGCAACTGCGACAGCTACCTACACCCCAACAGTTATTCCAGTAACTCCAAGCTCTGAAGCTTCTAAGACAACTGGGCCGCAAGGACAAGCCCAGACTTCAGTTATTAAGTATGACACTGCAGATACAGACGCTAGCACTGTGAACTTTACTAAAGGTAGTGCTCTGGTTGAAACTGTTGAGAAGTCTGTCGATCTAGATAAAGGAACGGTAACGCTTCTTGATGCCAATGGAACAGAAACTACAACTGTCACAGTGGCCAATCAAGGTACCTACAGTCTAAACAAAGACACCAACACCATCACCTTCCAACCTCTTTCAAGCTTTGTAGGCAAGGCGACTCCAGTAACAGTTCAAGTGAAGGATGACAACGGAACAGCGACAACAACGACTTACACTCCAACGGTAACAGCTGTGACCATGACATCTGAAGATGCTACATCGACTGGTATTCAAGGGGCTACTCAAAGTGGAACTCCAGAATTTGAAACATCAGATCCATCAATAACGATTGCAACACGTCAGTTGCTTGATCCATCAACGATGCAACCAACTACTAGTGTTACAATTCCAGGTGAGGGAACGTACACAATTGAACCAACAACAGGTCTTGTGACCTTCGTACCAGATCCATCATATAAAAAGAAGGGAACAGGTGTTACTGTTCAAGCAACGGACTCAAATGGTGAAGCCTCAACCGCTACCTACACTCCGACAGTTACTCCAGTTTCTCTAACGTCGACTGATGTGACATCGAAAGATATTCAAGGGGCAGAACAAGAAGGAACTCCAACCTTTGCCTTGTCAGATGGAGCAGAAGCAACAACGACTATTACAGGCTATAAACTTGTGGATCCAACTACAGGTCAAGCGACAGATGAAACATCTGTAGTTGTTCAATCAGTTGGTACGTATACAATTGATTCAACGACAGGTAAAGTAACCTTCCAACCAGATGGTGCGTATAAGGGGACACCAGATGCCATCAAAGTTGAAGCAACTGCGACTGTTAAAAATGCCAAGAATGAAACTGCAAGTATTACGAAAGAAGCTACCTACACCCCAACAGTTATTCCAGTAACTCCAAGCTCTGAAGCTTCTAAGACAACTGGGCCGCAAGGACAAGCCCAGACTTCAGTTATTAAGTATGATACTGCAGATACAGACGCTAGCACTGTGAACTTTACTAAAGGTAGTGCTATGGTTGAAACTGTTGAGAAGTCTGTTGAGCTAGATAAAGGAACGGTAACGCTTCTTGATGCCAATGGAGCAGAAACTACAACTGTCACAGTGGCAGATCAAGGTACCTACAGTCTAAACAAAGACACCAACACTATCACCTTCCAACCTCTTTCAAGTTTCGTAGGAAAGGCAACTCCAGTAACGGTTCAAGTGAAAGATGCCAACGGAACAATTACAACAACGACTTACACTCCAACGGTAACAGCTGTAACTCCAACAGGTGCTTCATCGGTTACTGAAGGAGCTCGTGGAACTATTCAAACATCTCCTGTAGTATTTGATACGCCAGATCAAGATAATACAACAGTAAACTTTAATAAAGGCCATGAAAAAGTTGAGCTTGATAAATCTACTCTGACATTAGTTGATAAAACTGGTAAAGAAGTGAAAGAAGTTACAGTTCCAGGAGAAGGAACATATGTACTTAAGGATGGAGTCGTTGAATTTACACCAGAAAAAGATTTTGTAGGCAAGGCAACTCCAGTAACAGTTCAAGTGAAAGACGTCAATGGTAAGGTGGTTTCTGAAACTTATACTCCAACTGTGCGTCCTGTAACGGAGTTTAAAGATACAGATGGGAATGTTGTTTCAGGAAGTACTACAGAAGATGGCAAAGTTGATAAGAAGGACTTCCCAGGCTATAGATTTGTTGAAACTAAAGTTGATGACAAGGGTAATACTACTCATATCTATGAAAAAGTAACAACAACATTCAAGGATAAGGAAGGCAATCTTATTACTGTTGATAAAGACAACAACCCTGTGAAATCAACAGAAGAAGGAGAAACTCCGGCTAAAACGATTCCAGGTTATAAATTCGTAGAGACTAAGAAACTTCCAAACGGAGATATCGAACACATCTACGAAAAAGTAACAACTTCATTCAAAGATAAAGACGGAAACGAGATTCCAAACTATCCAAGTGAGCCAGGTACAGTAGATAAGAAAGATATTCCAGAATACAGATTCGTAGAGACTAAGAAATTACCAAATGGTGATACTGAACATATCTACGAAAAAGTAAGTACCTTCTTCAAAGATAAAGAAGGCAAAGAGATTCCAAACTATCCAAGTGAGCCAGGTACAGTCGATAAGAAAGACATCCCAGGCTACCGCTTCGTAGAGACTAAGAAACTGTCAAATGGAGATACTGTTCATGTTTATGAAAAAGTAACACCACCAGCTCCAACACCTTCACCTGTTCCTCAACCAAATCCAGGTAAGCAAAATACAACTACTTGGACTGATGAGAATGGAAATCCATTGAAACCAACTGAGCCAGGTTCTAAAGAACCGGGAACAATTCCAGGTTACGAATATGTGAAGACTGTGACAGATTCAAATGGAAATATCAGACATATCTTCCGTAAAGTTGAGATGCCAACTCCAACACCGGTTGAACCGACTCAACCAGCACAACCGGTAGAGCCAGCTAAACCTCAAATGCCAGCAACACCTAAATATGTTGATGGTCAAAAAGAATTACCTAACACAGGTACAGAAGCTAATGCTAGTCTAGCTGCACTTGGACTCCTTGGAGCTTTGAGTGGATTTGGATTTCTTGCTCGCAAGAAAAAAGAAGACTAATCTTTCTAATGGGTATAATTTGTTTGCAATGAACAGATTGTCCTTAATGAGGATGGGCAAAAACTTCATTTCAGGATAAAATGAAGTAAATATTCCCACAATAAAACGCATAGTATCAAGTTTTTCAAGACCTGATATTATGCGTTTTTAATTTTAAAGACTTTTTTCAGTCTCACTTATTGTATAGTGAAATGAGATAAAAAATGGACAAATTGATTGGGGGATTTAAACCAATTTCTAACAATGTTTTAGAAAACTCGGCGGACTATTCCAGATTCAATCAACTATAATGTTAAAAGTTATTGGGCCTGTAGAGGTTCCACAATCTCGTCATTTTGAGTCTAAAAAGAGAATGGTTTCCATGCTGTGATTGCTGCTCTCTACAAACGTGAGCTTGTGCATGAGTCGAACGTTGGGGAGCTCCTCGATATGTTAGAGGATTGGGAGTTTTAAAAAATCCTTGTTTATGTTTTTTTATATGCAATTGATTTACAGTAGATAAAAAGACTGAGGGATTACTTCTCAGTCTTGGATATGTTGAAAGAGGTGGTCGAGTTGGTTTAGGTAGTCGGTGCGTGAGTTGATAATTCTCAGGATATGGACTTCTTTTTCATGAATGAGGTAAAAGAGTAGGTATTGTTTAGAGACAATCATTCTGAGAGTATTTCCTGGATAGAGGGAGTATCCGATTTTATGGTCAAAGTTAATACCGCCCTCTGGTGAGAAGGTGAGTAGGTTGGTAATTTGTTGTAGACGAGTGATGACTTTCTTGGCTATGTTTTCACTGAACTCTGTGGAGTAGTAGATGAAAATATCGTCCAAGTCTTGTCTGGCTTGTTCTGTAAAGCGTACTTTATAGTCCATACTTTGAAAAGACCTCGTCTGTGTCGTAGAGACGCTCCTCGATGATGTCTTGGTAGCCTTTATCTAGTTCTGCTTTGAGTTCGCCTAGGAAGATTTCTGCTTTGAGTTGGTCGGCTGTTTTAATTGGGAGACCTCTTTCAAGGACGATTTGTTCTACAAAGAGGTTGAGGGCATCTGAAAGGCTGATGTTTTGGCTTTCTAGGATGGTTTTTGCTTCTTCAAATAGTTGAGTATTGACGCGGAAGTTATAAACTCGGTCTCGTGTAAGTGTTGACATGGCATTTCTCCTTGTAATGATATGGTATAACACATATCTTACATAAAAAGATAGAGAAAGTCAAGGGCTGTTTTAGTAGGGAAGGGTGGAAGGGTGGTAATTTAAACTATTAAACAGAATTTTTGATTAAAAGTATTATTTTATGAGAGAAATCCTAATTTCACAATCCATAGGCAAACGCTTGCATTTCGTTTTTTATTGGACTATAATAGGTTGGTATAAAGCCTTTTGTAATAATAAAATGTAGAAGGTGTAGAAAGTAAGGATTTAGATTACTTGTATTGGAAAATACAATGTTGCAATTCCTTACCATAGGGAGATAGATATGGCAATGATAGAAGTGGAACATCTTCAGAAAAATTTTGTGAAGACTGTTAAGGAACCGGGTTTGAAGGGGGCATTACGTTCCTTTATTCATCCTGAAAAGCAGACCTTTGAAGCGGTCAAGGATTTAACCTTTGAGGTCCCAAAGGGGCAAATTTTAGGTTTTATCGGGGCCAATGGTGCTGGGAAGTCAACAACAATCAAAATGCTGACAGGGATTTTAAAACCGACATCTGGTTTTTGTCGGATTAACGGCAAGATTCCCCAGGACAATCGTCAAGATTATGTCAAAGATATTGGCGTAGTTTTTGGACAACGCACCCAGCTATGGTGGGATTTGGCCCTGCAAGAGACCTACACGGTCTTAAAAGAGATTTACGATGTGCCAGATTCGCTCTTCCATAAGCGCATGGATTTTTTGAATGAAGTCTTGGATTTGAAGGACTTTATCAAGGATCCCGTGCGGACTCTTTCACTGGGTCAACGGATGCGGGCGGATATTGCGGCTTCCTTACTTCACAATCCCAAGGTTCTCTTTTTAGATGAGCCGACCATTGGTTTGGACGTTTCGGTCAAGGATAACATTCGTCGCGCCATTACCCAGATCAATCAGGAGGAAGAGACTACCATTCTCTTGACCACTCACGACCTGAGCGACATTGAGCAACTTTGTGATCGGATTTTTATGATAGACAAGGGGCAGGAGATTTTTGATGGAACGGTGAGCCAACTCAAGGAAACCTTTGGCAAGATGAAGACGCTCTCATTTGAACTGCTACCAGGTCAAAGTCATCTCCTTTCTCACTATGAAGGTCTGCCTGATATGATTATTGATAGACAGGGGAGTAGCCTCAACATTGAATTCGATAGTTCTCGCTACCAGTCAGCTGACATTATCAAGCAAACTCTGTCTGATTTTGAAATTCGCGATTTGAAGATGGTGGATACAGATATTGAAGATATTATCCGTCGCTTCTACCGAAAGGAGCTCTAAGATGGTCAAATTGTGGAGACGTTATAAACCCTTTATCAATGCAGGGGTTCAGGAGTTGATCACCTATCGAGTCAACTTTATTCTTTATCGGATTGGGGATGTCATGGGGGCTTTTGTGGCCTTTTATCTCTGGAAGGCAGTCTTTGATTCCTCCCAGGAGTCTTTGATTCAGGGCTTTAGTATGGCAGATATCACCCTCTACATCATCATGAGTTTTGTGACAAATCTTCTGACTAGGTCAGATTCGTCCTTTATGATCGGGGAGGAGGTCAAGGATGGTTCCATTATCATGCGATTGTTGAGACCAGTGCATTTTGCGGCCTCTTACCTTTTCACCGAGCTTGGATCCAAGTGGTTGATTTTTATCAGCGTTGGCCTTCCATTTTTAAGTGTCATTGTTTTAATGAAAATCATATCTGGTCAAGGCATTGTAGAGGTGTTGGGTTTAACTGTCCTTTATCTCTTTAGCTTAACGCTAGCTTACCTAATCAACTTTTTCTTTAATATCTGCTTTGGATTTTCTGCCTTTGTGTTTAAAAATCTATGGGGTTCCAATCTACTTAAGACTTCCATAGTGGCTTTTATGTCTGGAAGTTTGATTCCCTTGGCTTTCTTTCCAAAGGTTGTTGCAGATATTCTGTCCTTCTTGCCTTTCTCATCTTTGATCTACACTCCGGTCATGATCATTGTTGGGAAATACGATGCTAATCAGATGCTTCAGGCACTCCTTTTGCAGTTCTTCTGGCTCTTAGTGATGGTGGGCTTGTCTCAGTTGATTTGGAAACGAGTCCAGTCATTCATTACCATTCAGGGAGGTTAGTATGAAAAAATATCAACGCATGCATCTGATTTTTATCAGACAATACATCAAACAAATTATGGAATACAAGGTGGATTTTGTGGTTGGTGTGCTGGGAGTTTTCTTGACTCAAGGCTTGAATCTCTTGTTTCTCAATGTCATCTTTCAACACATCCCATCCCTAGAAGGTTGGACCTTTCAAGAAATTGCCTTTATCTATGGTTTTTCCTTGATTCCAAAGGGACTGGACCATCTCTTTTTTGACAATCTATGGGCACTGGGACAGCGCTTGGTGCGAAAAGGAGAGTTTGACAAGTATCTGACTCGTCCTATCAATCCTCTCTTCCATATTTTAGTTGAGACCTTTCAGATTGATGCCTTGGGCGAACTTTTGGTCGGTGGTATCCTACTGGGAACAACAGTGACTAGCATTGATTGGACTCTTCCAAAATTCCTGATTTTCCTAGTCTGCATTCCTTTTGCGACTTTGATTTATACTTCTCTTAAAATCGCGACAGCTAGTATCGCTTTTTGGACCAAACAGTCAGGCGCCATGATTTACATCTTCTATATGTTCAATGATTTTGCCAAGTATCCCATTTCTATTTACAATTCTCTTCTTCGGTGGTTAATCAGTTTTATTGTACCTTTTGCCTTTACGGCCTACTATCCTGCCAGCTATTTCTTGCAGGACAAGGATGTAATCTTTAACATCGGAGGTTTGATGTTGATTTCCCTCGCTTTCTTTGTCATTTCCCTTAAACTCTGGGACAGGGGCTTGGATTCTTATGAAAGTGCTGGGTCCTAAGATGAAGAAACTCAAAGCCTTGTCTTAGGACAGGCTTTTTCTAATAGAGATGAAAATTCCTTGACATCTATTCTCAGAGTGCTATACTGTAAGTGTAATAGCCGATTTAGCTCAGTTGGTAGAGCAAGGCACTCGTAAAGCCTAGGTCACAGGTTCGATCCCTGCAATCGGCAAAGTGAAGAAGCTCATTCTACTGGGTTTCTTTTTTCTTAATTATTTGAACCATTTAGACCGAGATAAAGACCAGATAGACAAAAGAGCTTGTTCTTGAAACTAACCTCTGCTATAATGATTTTTGTAAGGGACGTGAGTATTCATACTCTTCGAAAATCTCTTCAAACAACGTCAGCTTCACCTTGCCGTATATATGTTACTGACTTCGTCAGTTCTATCCACAACCTCAAAGCAGTGCTTTGAGCTGACTTCGTCAG
>NZ_VMLI01000007.1:0-24257 GCF_013276625.1 Streptococcus sp. 9903
GACAAGTCAGCATTAGAAGCATCTAAGACAGCGTTGTCTGGCGACATCAACCAAGAAACTTCAACAGCTGGTAAGACAGAAGCAAGTAAGAAAGCTTTCGAAACAGCTAAGACTCAAGCTCAAGAAGCCTTGAAGAAAGCTGAGGAAGTGATTGCGGATGGTAATGCGACAGAAGCAGAAGTAGCGGAAGCTAAGAAGAAAGCAGATGAAGCTAAGACAGCCCTAGATACTGCTCGTACAGGCTTGACGAACGTCGACAAGTCAGCATTAGAAGCATCTAAGACAGCGTTGTCTGGCGACACTAATAACAGTGCTAACACGAACAACGGCGGTACTACCACCCCTGCTGACAGCAATAGCAACAGTGTGACACCAGGTAATAGTGGTAACACTCCAGTCCCTGGTGTGACGACTGATGATAGTAGCAACACGAACCCTGCTACTCCATCATCTACTGTTGGACAGGTTCAAGCAAGTACTCCAGCTCAAGAAACACCAGTTTCTACAAACACTTCAAACAATTCAGGCAATACAGCGACTCCTAGCGAGATTCGTCCTGTTGACAAGTCTGAGCTTGCTCGATTGGTTGAAGAACTAGAAACTCGTTTGAAAGACTTGGATGGTATTGATCAATCTGTCATCGACGCTACGAAGGTCATTCTCGGAGAGGGTCAAGAAGCCCTTAGAAATGCTGACTTGACAGAGGCAGGCTTGAAAGAGATGACTGCCAAGGTCAAAGAAGCACTCGAATCCTTGAGAGGTAAGCAAGCGACTAAGGATGAAGAAGAAACGAAAGAAACAAGGAAAGAACAAGATCATCTTCCATATGGTACGATGATTGGCAGCCTGCTCGCCCTTCTTGGTCTCCTTCTCTTCCTCATCGCGCGTCGCAAGAAAGAGTCAGAACTCAAGAAATTGACCAAGGAATTAACTAAGGTTCTGCAAGAAAGCGACCTTACAAATGTAGATGCGAAAGTCCTCGACCAAGCACGAGAAACTCTCGCTCAAGCAGTTGCCTTCCTAGCCAATGAGAAAGAGTTTGACCACACAGAAGATGAGTTGATTGAGAAACTCAAAGCTATTCTTGCTCAGTTAAGATAAGCGACATGTTGAAATATCGCAGGCGACCATAGAAGTTACTACATTGCTGGATAATGACGATAGGAAAAGTTAGTCGCAAACCTGTAGTGGGAATATTTCAGCTTCTAGCGAGGAAATGGTTCTGGGAACAGGACACCGTCTTTTGGATGGGAATGCTTCCTCCTCTAGTATCAGTAGAAGTCTTCAATGGCAGAGTAAGATAAAGAAGAAACACGAGACAAGTAAGATAGTTCATGAAATGGAACTGAAAATTGCTGGTGTGGACTCTTGAAGGAAGTAATGGATAGAAAGAAGTTGAAAAGCGTCTTTCTATCCATCTTTCTTTAGGAATAGATGTAAGCGCTTTAAAAATAGAAAGGGTAATGGAATGGGGAAACATGAAAGTAGAAAAAACAAACCTATTTTATTAGTAGGGAATGGAATCAATAGATTATTTGCAAGCGAGCCAGAAAATGATGATTTCTTTAATGTCGACAAGTTTAGAGGTGAAAAAGAGGCGGAGAAACGTTCATTACATGCTGAGATAAGCGATTCTTTGCGTTTTCCAATGAGGATTTTAGTACTCTATAAGGGGAAAGAAGAAACTGTCGCAGAGGAACTAACTGATTTTTTGAAGGATAAGATGACGATTTCAAAAAGAAAGAGTTTCTTGAGGACTTATTAACGTTAGAAGTAGAGAATATTTTGACGACGAATTACAGCTTTGAATTTGAAAAAACAATTTGTACTAATCCATCTATTGGAAAAATCTTAAATCTATATGGATATGGGAAGGAGGGGGAAATCAATAAAAAGGAGAGGGAGCTAGGAATCTATCAATATATAAAATTAGGTGATCGAAAAAAACTATGGCATATACATGGAATAGCAACCAGAAAAAATTCTATTATACTAGGACAATACCATTATGGTTATTTGCTTTCGCAGGTGATAGGATATACATCTGAATTATTAAGAAGATGGAATTCTAAAAATGATTTTTATCATCATTCATGGATTGATTGTTTTGTAAGCAATGATGTGCATATCCTTGGTTTTGCTTTCGATTTAGCTGAAATCGATTTGTGGTGGCTACTCGCATACAAGAAGAAACATTTTGAATTTACAAAGGTGTATTTTTACTCGAAAGTTGGATATTTAGATGATAATGTGAGAATACTCTTGTGTACATATGGCGTTATTATAAAAGAAATAAATACGGCTGATTATCATGATTTTTATAATCAAGCTATTACTGAAATAAGAAATGGGATAAAAATGGATAGAGATGTTACATAAGAAATTGTAAGAGGTCTGTTCCCTCTTGATAAAATGACTCTCATTTGACTTTTTGCACCAAAAGTAGCATCATATTCGGTGCAAAGGAGGTGTGATAGATGAACGATAAGCAGGAAATAGTAAACAGGATAGAAAATTTTGAATCGAATCAAGTTTTTATAGCAAATGCTTTCTTTGATATTGCAGGATATGAAACTGTTCGTAGGACATTAAATCGTCTTGTAAAAGACAAAAAGGTTACTCGCATTTTGAAAGGTATTTATTATAAACCAAAATATATAGAACTGATTGGAGAGTATGCAATGGCATCTGTGGATGAAGTTGCTGATGCTATTGCTAGAAAATATAATTGGACCATTGCTCCATCGGGAAACACAGCCCTTAATTTACTTGGTTTATCTACGCAGGTACCAGCAAAATGGACCTATATATCAGATGGAAGATATGCCAGTTTTAATGTTGGTAAGGCAAGGATAGAATTTAAGCATAGAAATAATGGAGATATTTCAAATATGTCAACCTTAACTGCAATGGTGATACAATCTGTCAAGGAAATGGGGAAAGAGAACATTACTTCTCAGCAGATTGACTACTTACGGAAAAAATTATCTGAAGAAGAAAAGTCAACATTACTAGCTGAAGGTAAAACTACAAGTGCTTGGGTATATAGTATTATCAAGAAAATATCAGAGGTATAGAGATGTTTGAGGATAAATCGACTGGGAAAAATAAATCAATTTCTCAGAATGTTTTTAGAAATCACGGTGTCTATTCTAGCTTCAATCTACTAGAAATTCCATAGATAGAAAACTACATAATCTCTACAGATAGGGCTGATAGAGTTGATGTGAGATGCTTTGGCTTGCTAGAGGAATTGTGGATTGCCAAACTGTATCATTGAAATTATTGCTCAAATTTGTTATGATATAAATATGAATAAAAGTAGACTGGGACGTGGCAGACACGGGAAAAAGAGACATGTATTATTGGCTTTGATTGGTATTTTAGCAATTTCTATTTGCTTATTAGGCGGATTTATTGCTTTTAAAATGTATCAGCAAAAAAGTTTTGAGCAAAAGATTGAATCGCTCAAAAAAGAGAAGGACGATCAATTGAGTGAGGGAAATCAGAAGGATCATTTTCGTAAGGGTCAAACCGAAGTGATTGCCTATTATCCTCTCCAAGGGGAGCAAGTGATTTCCTCTGTTAAGGAGCTGATAAATCAAGATATTAAGGACAAGCTAGAAAGTAAGGACAATCTTGTTTTCTACTATACAGAGCAAGAAGAGTCAGGTTTAAAGGGAGTCGTCAATCGTAATGCGACCAAACAGATCTATGATTTAGTTGATTTTAAGGTTGAAGAGACTGAAAAGACCAGTCTAGGAAAGGTTCACTTAACAGAAGATGGGCAACCTTTTACACTTGACCAACTGTTTTCAGATGCTAGTAAGGCTAAGGAACAGCTGATAAAAGAAATCACCTCCTTTATAGAGGATAAAAAATTGGATCAAGATCAGAGTAACCAGATTGTAAAAAACTTCTCTGACCAAGACTTATCTGCATGGAATTTTGATTACAAGGATAGTCAGATTATTCTTTATCCGAGTCCTGCGGTTGAAAATTTAGAAGAGATAGCCTTGCCAGTATCTGCTTTCTTTGATGTTATCCAATCTTCGTACTTACTCGAAAAAGATGCGGCCTTGTACCAGTCTTACTTTGATAAGAAACATCAAAAAGTTGTCGCTCTAACCTTTGATGATGGTCCAAATCCAGCAACGACTCCGCAGGCATTAGAGACTCTAGCTAAATATGGTGTTAAAGCTACTTTCTTTGTGCTTGGGAAAAATGTTTCTGGGAATGAGGACTTGGTGAAGAGGATAAAATCTGAAGGTCATGTTGTTGGAAACCATAGTTGGAGCCATCCGATTCTCTCGCAACTCTCTCTTGATGAAGCTAAAAAGCAGATTACTGATACTGAGGATGTGCTAACTAAAGTGCTGGGTTCTAGTTCCAAACTTATGCGTCCGCCTTATGGAGCTATTACAGATGATATTCGCAATAGCTTGGATTTGAGCTTTATCATGTGGGATGTGGATAGTCTGGACTGGAAGAGTAAAAATGAAGCAGCTATTTTGACGGAAATTCAGCATCAAGTAGCTAACGGCTCTATCGTTTTGATGCATGATATTCACAGTCCGACAGTCAATGCTTTGCCAAGGGTCATTGAGTATTTGAAAAATCAGGGTTATACCTTTGTGACCATACCAGAGATGCTCAATACTCGCCTAAAACCTCATGAACTGTATTATAGTCGTGATGAATAAGCAACAAAAATAGGTCTGTCAGATATGTGATAGACTTATTTTTTACAGAAGATAGTACTAATTAGCAAAAAAATTATGCTATAAATGATAAAGAAAATAGAAGGAGAAGCATATGAATACCTATCAATTAAATAATGGAGTAGAAATTCCAGTATTGGGATTTGGAACTTTTAAGGCTAAGGATGGAGAAGAAGCCTATCGTGCAGTGTTAGAAGCCTTGAAGGCTGGTTATCGTCATATTGATACGGCGGCGATTTATCAGAATGAAGAAAGTGTTGGTCAAGCAATCAAAGATAGCGGAGTTCCACGAGAGGAATTGTTCGTAACTACCAAGCTTTGGAATAGTCAGCAAACCTATGAGCAAGCTCGTCAGGCTTTCGAAGAGTCTTTAGAGAAGCTGGGTTTGGATTATTTGGATTTGTATTTGATTCATTGGCCGAATCCAAAACCGCTCAGAGAAAATGACGCATGGAAAACTCGCAATGCGGAAGTTTGGAGAGCAATGGAAGACCTCTATCAAGAAGGCAAAATCCGTGCTATTGGAGTTAGTAATTTCCTTCCCCATCATTTGGATGCCTTGCTTGAAACAGCAACTATCGTTCCAGCAGTCAATCAAGTTCGTTTGGCTCCAGGTGTCTATCAAGAGGAAGTCGTAGCTTACTGTCGAGAAAAAGGAATTTTATTGGAAGCTTGGGGACCTTTTGGTCAGGGAGAACTGTTTGATAGCAAGCAAGTGCAAGAAATTGCGACAAATCACGAAAAATCGGTTGCTCAGATAGCCTTGGCCTGGAGCTTGGCAGAAGGATTTCTACCACTTCCAAAATCTGTCACAGCATCGCGTATTCAGGCTAATCTTGATTGTTTCGGAATTGAACTAAGTCATGAGGAACGAGAAACCTTAAAAACGATAGCTGTTCAGTCGGGGGCTCCACGAGTTGATGATGTGGATTTCTAGAAAATCATAAAAAGAATTGTACATTGTTCTAATTTTTGATATAATGTCAGTAGGAAAGAAAGTCTTATGGCGTTCTTCAAGCGAGCTTGGGATAGTGGGAGCCAAGTAGGGCAAAATAATGAGCTGGCGCTTTCTGTCGTATTTTAAAAAACAATGAAGTAATAAATTAGGGTGGAACCGCGTTTCTGACGCCCCTAGGTTAAATCAACCTAGGATTGTCAGATGTGGTTCTTTTTCTTATTCAGTCTATTGTGTGAAAGAAAGGAGAGACGTGGAAAACCTTTATCTTGTAAAAGACGATAGTCAACTAGCTGCATTTCGTGATTTTGTAGTAAGAAATACTGAAAAGTTGAAAGATTATCAATCTTTTTTAAAGAATGAACTTGCAGTCTGTGATTTACCGCAAGCCGTTATTTGGTCAAGTTTTAATGCTGCTATACAGATTATTAGGGAAAGCGCTGTTCCAGCCTATACAAATAATAGACGAATGGTTATGACGCCTGATTTAGCTGTTTGGAAAGAGTTGTATTTGTATCAGTTGATGGACTACGAGTGTTCTGAGCAAACTCAAGCAATAGAAAGTCACTATCATTCTTTATCTGAAAATTTTCTCTTACAGATTGTAGGACATGAGCTAGCTCATTGGTCGGAGCATTTTTTAGATGATTTTGATGGTTACGACTCTTATATCTGGTTCGAAGAGGGGATGGTTGAATATATTAGTCGCAAGTATTTCTTGACAGAAGAGGAATTTTAAGCGGAAAAAATTTGTAATCAATCTCTCGTAGAACTTTTTCAGAAGAAGTATGGTTGGCATTCATTGAATGATTTTGGTTCTTCGACTTATGATAAGAACTATGCAAGTATTTTTTACGAATACTGGCGTAGTTTTTTGACAATAGATAAGTTGGTAGAGAATCTAGGTAGTGTACAAGCGGTCTTTGATTCTTATCATCTATGGGCAAATACAGATAAAACTCTTCCCTTGTTGGATTGGTTTGTTCAGCAGAAATTAATTGAAAAAGAAATATAAAAACTAAAGGAGTAAACAATGTCTAAAAAATTAACATTTCACTGCGTCAGTGGCAGAAACCTCCTTACAGCCGGACTGCTCCACGCTCAGCACTAGAATGCCTGAGCTAGAAGCAGTACTAACTCGTCTTGCCTCGTATGATCGACGAGGCAGACTCGTGTCGCAAGAAATCATTTTTTATTAAGGAGTATTCAATATCTAAGAAATTAACATTTCACTGCGTCAGTGGCAGAAACCTCCTTACAGTCGGACTGCCCCACGCTCAGCACTAGAGTGCCTGAGCTAGACGCAGTACTAACTCGTCTTGCCTCGTATGATCGACGAGGTAGACTCGTGTCGCAAGTAATTTATAAAAAAGGAGTATTCAATGTCTAAAAAATTAACATTTCACTGCGTCAGTGGCAGAGATCTCCTTACAGTCGGGCTGCTCCACGCTCAGCACTAGAGTGTCTGAGCTAGACGCAGTACTAACTCGTCTTGCCTCGTATGATCGACGAGGCAGACTCGTGTCGCAAGTAATTTATAGAAAAAGGAGTAAACAATGTCTAAAAAATTGACTTTCCAGGAAATCATCCTTACTTTGCAACAATTTTGGAATGACCAAGGTTGTATGCTCATGCAGGCTTATGACAATGAAAAAGGTGCGGGAACCATGAGTCCTTACACTTTCCTTCGTGCTATCGGACCTGAGCCATGGAATGCAGCGTATGTAGAGCCATCACGTCGTCCTGCTGACGGTCGTTATGGGGAAAACCCTAACCGTCTCTACCAACACCACCAATTCCAAGTGGTCATGAAGCCATCTCCATCAAATATTCAGGAACTGTACCTTGAGTCTTTGGAAAAATTGGGAATCAATCCTTTGGAGCACGATATTCGTTTCGTTGAGGACAACTGGGAAAACCCATCAACTGGTTCAGCTGGTCTTGGTTGGGAAGTTTGGCTTGATGGGATGGAAATCACCCAGTTCACATATTTCCAACAAGTAGGTGGATTGACAACTGGCCCTGTGACTGCGGAAGTCACCTATGGTTTGGAGCGCTTGGCTTCTTATATTCAGGAAGTGGATTCTGTCTATGATATCGAGTGGGCGGATGGTGTAAAATACGGAGAGATCTTCATCCAGCCTGAGTACGAGCATTCAAAATATTCATTTGAAATTTCAGATCAAGAAATGTTGCTTGAAAACTTTGATAAGTTTGAAAAAGAGGCCGGTCGCGCCTTGGAAGAAGGATTGGTGCACCCTGCCTATGACTATGTTCTCAAATGTTCACACACCTTTAACCTGCTTGATGCGCGTGGTGCCGTATCCGTAACCGAGCGTGCAGGCTATATCGCTCGTATCCGTAACTTGGCCCGTGTCGTAGCTAAAACCTTTGTCGCAGAACGAAAACGCTTAGGCTACCCACTTTTAGATGAAGCAACACGAGCTAAACTCTTAGCAGAAGACGCAGAATAAAGAGAGTGACAAATTACGAAAATGGGCGAACAGAGTGAGCCCTGAGCCAGTTGCCGCAGTGATGAAGGTATCCTTAGTGAAACTAAGGATACTAGGCAAAATTGGAGACTTTTGGCTCCAATTTTAGCAATGAAACAACGAAGTTGGTTGCTTGCGTGCCAATCACATAAGGCAAACTGGAAAATAAAAAGATATTTTTCGGAGAAAAAACATGACAAAAAACTTATTAGTAGAACTCGGTCTTGAAGAATTACCAGCCTATGTTGTCACACCAAGTGAAAAACAACTAGGCGAAAAAATGGCAGCCTTCCTCAAGGAAAACCGCCTGTCTTTTGAAGCTATTCAGACCTTCTCAACACCACGTCGTTTGGCTGTTCGTGTGACTGGTCTTGCAGACAAACAGTCTGATTTGACAGAAGACTTCAAGGGTCCAGCAAAGAAAATTGCCTTGGATAGTGATGGAAACTTCACCAAAGCAGCTCAAGGATTTGTCCGTGGAAAAGGATTGACTGTTGAAGATATCGAATTCCGTGAAATCAAGGGTGAAGAATATGTCTATGTTACCAAGGAAGAAATTGGTCAAGCAGTTGAAGCCATTGTTCCTGGTGTTGTAGATGTCTTGAAGTCATTGACTTTCCCTGTCAGCATGCACTGGGCTAACAACACCTTTGAATACATTCGTCCTGTTCACACTTTAACTGTTCTTTTAGATGAAGAAGAGTTTGATTTGGATTTCCTTGATATTAAGGGAGGGCGTGTGAGCCGTGGCCATCGTTTCTTGGGACAAGAAACCAAGATTCAGTCAGCCTTGAGCTATGAAGAAGACCTTCGTCGTCAGTTTGTAATTGCAGATCCACGTGAACGTGAGCAAATGATTATTGACCAAATTAAGGCAATCGAAGCTGAACACAGTGTATGTATCGAAATTGATGCTGATTTGCTGAATGAAGTCTTGAACTTGGTTGAATACCCAACTGCCTTTATGGGAAGTTTTGATGCCAAATACCTTGAAGTTCCAGAAGAAGTTTTGGTGACTTCAATGAAAGAACACCAACGTTACTTTGTTGTTCGAGATCAAGATGGCAAGCTCTTGCCAAACTTCATTTCTGTTCGTAATGGAAATGCAGAGTATTTGGAAAATGTCATCAAAGGAAATGAAAAAGTCTTGGTAGCTCGCTTGGAAGACGGAGAATTCTTCTGGCGTGAAGACCAAAAATTAGTTATTTCTGACCTTGTTGAAAAATTAAACAATGTAACCTTCCATGAGAAAATTGGTTCCCTTCGTGAACACATGATTCGTACTGGTCAGATTGCTATTCTCTTGGCAGAAAAAGCTGGTTTGTCAGCGGATGAAACGATTGACTTAGCCCGTGCAGCAGCCATTTACAAGTTTGACTTGTTGACAGGTATGGTTGGTGAATTTGACGAACTCCAAGGAATTATGGGGGAAAAATATGCCCTTCTTGCTGGGGAAACTCCAGCGGTGGCAGCTGCTATTCGTGAACACTACATGCCTACTTCAGCTGAAGGAGAACTTCCAGAGAGCAAGGTCGGCGCAGTGCTTGCTATTGCAGACAAATTAGATACGATTTTGAGTTTCTTCTCAGTAGGTTTGATTCCATCAGGTTCTAATGACCCGTATGCTCTTCGTCGCGCGACTCAAGGTGTGGTTCGTATCTTGGATGCCTTTGGTTGGCACATTGCTATGGACGAGCTGATTGATAGCCTTTATGCTTTGAAATTTGACAGCTTGACTTATGAAAATAAGGCAGAAGTGATGGACTTTATCAAGGCTCGTGTTGATAAAATGATGGGTTCAACTCCAAAAGATATCAAGGAAGCCGTTCTTGCAGGATCAAACTTTGTTGTGGCAGATATGTTGGGAGTAGCAAGTGCTCTCGTAGAAGCAAGCAAGGAAGAAGACTTTAAACCATCTGTTGAATCACTTTCTCGTGCCTTTAACTTGGCTGAGAAGGCAGAAGGAGTAGCTACAGTTGATTCAGCTCTCTTTGAAAATGAAGAAGAGAAAGCCTTGGCAGAAGCAGTAGAATCACTTGTTTTGTCAGGGACTGCAAGTCAACAATTGAAACAGCTCTTTGCTCTTAGCCCAGTCATCGATGCCTTCTTTGAGAATACTATGGTTATGGCCGAAGATCAGGCTGTCCGTCAAAATCGTTTGGCAATCTTGTCTCATTTAACTCAAAAAGCAGCTAAGTTTGCTCGTTTTAACCAAATTAACACTAAATAAAATTTGATAAACAGGCTTTATCTTATCCCAAAGGAGAAGAAATGGATCCGAAAAAAATCGCTCGTATTAACGAGCTTGCTAAAAAGAAAAAAGCAGAAGGCTTGACCCCAGAAGAAAAAGTGGAACAAGCTAAACTACGTGAGGAGTACATCGAAGGGTATCGTCGCACTGTTCGTCACCACGTCGAAGGGATCAAAATTGTGGACGAAGAAGGAAACGATGTTACACCAGAAAAACTACGCCAAGTCCAACGTGAAAAAGGTTTACATGGCCGTAGTCTCGATGATCCAAATTCATAATCAGTATTCTTTCTTTTAACAAAGATAGATGAAAGAATAACCAAAAGACTAGCAGTTTTTGTCTGCTAGTCTTTTTGACACTAAAAAAGGAACCATAATGGTTCCTAAAATTATTAGTAACTTGCACCGGCTGTAGCGTCTGCGCCATCACCGTGGCCTCCAGCATCACCTGAATCAGAAGCTCCAGATGTGGCATCTGCTCCACCGTGGCCTCCAGCAGGAGCTGCAGCATTTCCATCGACTAGACGTTGACCAGTTGTTTCCAAGTACCAATCGAGCCATGGTTGGAAATTGAAGATGATTTCATTGATTCCAGCATATGAACCATCTGGATAGTACATTGCCTTGTAGTTATGTGTATTAATAACACCTTCAGGTGTTCCCGGCACAATTGTACGGACATATTCTTGGTCCCCATTACGTAGTACACCGACAACCCATTCAACGTTTTTCATTCTTGCAGGTGGTAGGGAAGCATGTACTGTTCCTAAGCGGCTACCTGCTTGAACACGCACACGTTTACCATACATTGTGTTTGGATCTTGGTGGGCGTTATTGTAGTACAAGAATTGATTATTATCATCCGCATATGTCAACTCAAATGGCATTGCTTTCAAGAACATGTCAATTTGGTTAACGGTCAAGATACCGTGGTCTAATTTAACGTAAGTATCACCAGAAACAGCTCCAACAAGCTCAGCTGCTTTTTCTACCCATTCAGGATCATCAGGGTCAACACCTTGAATGGTAGTTGCGATTGGATTTGTACAATATAAATCTTCTGGTGCGATTGGTTTTGGTTTTTTCAATTTTGAAACGACTCCCACATATTTTACAAAGTTGTCTAAACATGTTTCAAGGAAATTAACAGTTCCTTCATTTGTGATATTCCCATCAACATCAAATGCTTCTTTGGCTTTACCAAGAAGGAATTCGTTACCTGGAAGCGTATAGGCATTGACACCTGGAGCGTCAAGAATCTTACGAAGGTGAACTTGGGCACGAGAAGTACCTTGGTCATAGTAAGAAGCTCCTACAATCATAACTGGTTTGTTTTCAAATGGATGAACTTCGTATGAAAGCCATTCAAGAACAGATTTTAGGGAAGCTGAGATTGTATGGTTGTGCTCAGGAGTAGCGATGATGACACCATCAGCACGAGTAATTTTATTATATAAATAACGTAATTGGAAACTTTCATCCCATTTTTCGTCTTGGTTGAACATTGGAACTTCGTCAATTTCGAGAACTTCTAATTCAAATTTGAGTTTGAAGTGACGACGGATGAATTCCAAGAGTTTACGGTTATATGATTGATCGTAGTTTGATCCTACAAGTCCAACAAATTTCATTCTTTTTGGTCTCCTATCTTACAAATTTTCCCAGTCAAAGTCTTCAGCATCTTTGCGAAGTAGAGCTTGTGCGTTGCGCAATTTTTCTGTAATTTTTACAAAGATACGGAAGTCGTCAAAAGTGGCATCCAATTTTTTAATAACATCAAGATCTACTAGGTCTCCACTTGGATTAAAAGCTTGAAGAGAATGTGAAAGCAAGAATTCATCTGGAAGGACACTTGCTTTGATTTCTGGAGCATTCAAGATTTGGCGAAGTTGCATTTGAGCACGTGATGAACCAAGTGTACCGTAAGAAGCACCTGTAATCATGATTGGTTTGTTCAAAAGTGGGTAAATACCATAAGACAACCAAGCAAGAGCGCTCATCAAAACAGCTGGGATAGAGTGGTCGTACTCAGGAGTACCGATAATAACGCCATCTGCTTCTTCAATTTTAGCAGCAATTTCCAGAATTTCAGCAGGTACTTGCTTGTCAGCTGGCTTGTTAAAGACAGGGATGTCCTTGATTTCAACAAGTTCAATTTCAGCTTTGTCAGCAAAGTGTTTTTGCATGTATTGAAGCAATTGGCGGTTTGTAGAACGTTTTGAATTTGTTCCAACAATAGCAATAAGTTTTAACATGAGATTTCCTTTCTCTTTTTACATAATACGATTTTAAAACTCCATTGAAACAGTTGTTTCTATAGAGTAGGAATTCCTGAAGAACAACTTAGGTGACCTTCCTTATCGATGAGGATGACTTCGATGCCCTCCAAACTTTCTACTTGCCAAAGGATAGAAGCAGGTCTTTCTCCAAAGAGTCGAGTTGTCCAGATTTCGCCATCAACTGATTTATCAGAGATGATTGTTAGACTCGCTAGTTCTGTTTCAACAGGATATCCTGTTTGACTGTCAAAAATGTGATGGTAATCTTGTCCATCGACGGTCAGGTGACGTTCATAAATGCCTGAAGTCACGACAGATTGATTGACAACAGGGATGGTCATTAAGTGATTCCCCCTCGGATTGGCTGGGTCTTGAATCCCGATTTGCCAAGGCTGATTTCCTCTTGCCTGATTTTTTCCAATGGTCAGGATATTCCCTCCCAGATTGATTAAGGCAGATGTCACTCCCTCTTCTCTCAGAAATTGGGCAACCTTATCCGCACTATAACCCTTGGCTAAACAACCAAGATCGATTTTCATTCCTTTCTGTTTTAAAAACACAGTGGAAGTAGAAGAATCTAACTCGACATAGTAGGGATTGATTAAAGGGAGCACAGATTCAATTTCTTGAGGTTGGGCGACCTTGGCATCTGAAAAACCGATACGCCATGTTTGAATCAAGGGACCAATACTGATGTTGAGATGGCTAGAGGGCGCTAGGCTATGCTCTAACCCAAGTGAAATCAGTTCAAACAGGTCTGGATGAACTTTGACTGGAGCTATTCCAGCTTGATGATTGATTTCCATCAACTCAGATTCCTGACTATTGGCATTGAAGCGGTATTCTAGCTCTCTGAGTAAATCAAAGGATTTTTGGAGCAAGCTATCGGCTCGCTCATCCACTAATGAAATAGTGATAGTAGTCCCCATTAGCCGTTCAGAATGTGAACTAAGAGGCAAGCTACCAACTCCTTTCTCTTATAGAAAATAAGTTGTAATATCAAGCAATTATCTAAATTGAAGCCCTTACATTTTATTTTCATGTTATTAGAATACCATAAAGTTAGATTTTCTACAAATGAAATTTGGAAAAAGTCAAGAAATATGCTCACAAAAATTCATTAGTCTTGAAAACAGGATAAATGGGGAATTATTTTTGATAAAAAATGCTGAAATAATAGGAAATCACTTGAAAACGCTAACAGTAAATGTTATACTAGTAGAGTAAATTTAAAATTGAAGGTAGGAATTTTTCTATGAGTAAAATCGTTGTAGTCGGTGCTAACCACGCTGGTACAGCATGTATCAATACCATGTTGGATAATTTTGGAAATGAGAACGAAATTGTTGTATTTGACCAAAACTCTAACATCTCTTTCCTAGGATGTGGAATGGCTCTTTGGATTGGGGAACAAATTGACGGTGCTGAAGGCTTGTTCTATTCTGATAAAGAAAAATTGGAAGCTAAAGGTGCTAAAGTTTACATGAACTCACCAGTTCTTTCAATCGACTATGATAACAAAGTAGTTACAGCAGAAGTTGAAGGAAAAGAGCACAAAGAATCATACGAAAAATTGATTTTCGCTACAGGTTCTACACCAATCTTGCCACCAATCGAAGGTGTTGAAATTGTTAAAGGCAACCGCGAATTTAAAGCAACTCTTGAAAACGTACAATTCGTGAAATTGTACCAAAATGCTGAAGAAGTTATCAATAAACTTGCTGACAAGAGTAAACACCTTGAGCGCATCGCCGTTGTTGGTGGTGGTTATATCGGTGTTGAACTTGCCGAAGCCTTCGAGCGTCTTGGAAAAGAAGTTGTCCTTGTTGATATCGTAGACACTGTTTTGAACGGCTACTACGACAAAGACTTCACACAAATGATGGCGAAGAACTTGGAAGACCACAACATCCGCTTGGCTCTTGGTCAAACTGTTAAAGCAATCGAAGGTGACGGTAAAGTTGAACGCTTGATTACTGACAAAGAAAGTTTCGACGTGGATATGGTTGTTCTTGCAGTTGGTTTCCGTCCAAACACAGCACTTGCTGATGGTAAGATTGAACTCTTCCGCAACGGTGCTTTCCTTGTAGATAAGAAACAAGAAACATCTATCCCAGGTGTATTTGCCGTTGGTGACTGTGCGACTGTCTATGACAATGCTCGTAAAGACACAAGCTACATCGCCCTTGCTTCAAATGCAGTTCGTACTGGTATTGTTGGTGCTTACAACGCTTGTGGACATGAATTGGAAGGAATCGGTGTACAAGGATCAAACGGTATCTCAATCTACGGTCTTCACATGGTTTCAACTGGTTTGACACTTGAAAAAGCAAAAGCTGCAGGTTACAATGCGACTGAAACAGGCTTTAACGATCTTCAAAAACCAGAATTTATGAAACATGATAACCATGAAGTAGCGATTAAGATTGTCTTTGACAAAGATAGCCGTGAAATTCTTGGTGCACAAATGGTTTCACGTGATTCTGCAATTAGCATGGGAATCCATATGTTCTCACTTGCTATCCAAGAGCATGTGACAATTGATAAATTGGCATTGACAGACCTATTCTTCTTACCACACTTCAACAAACCATACAACTACATCACAATGGCTGCACTTACAGCTGAAAAATAAAAATGAATGAGCTATCTGGCCTTAAGTGAAGGTCAGATAGTTTTTTAGGTAATTTGTACCCATACAATTTTGATTTTTTTATCTTGTGATTCATTCTAATCTAACTTAAAATGAAATGGTAGCTACCAATACAAATGATGAGGATAAACAAATGACTGAAAATCGTTATGAATTAAATAAAAACTTGGCTCAGATGCTCAAAGGTGGGGTAATCATGGATGTTCAAAATCCTGAGCAAGCTCGTATAGCAGAAGCTGCTGGTGCGGCAGCTGTTATGGCCTTGGAGCGGATTCCAGCTGATATTCGTGCAGCTGGTGGAGTTTCCCGCATGAGCGATCCAAAGATGATTAAGGAAATCCAAGAAGCGGTTAGTATTCCAGTGATGGCCAAGGTTAGAATCGGGCATTTTGTGGAAGCTCAGATTTTAGAGGCTATTGAGATTGACTATATCGATGAGAGTGAAGTTTTATCTCCAGCTGACGACCGTTTCCATGTGGACAAGAAAGAATTCCAAGTTCCTTTTGTCTGTGGGGCTAAGGACTTGGGTGAAGCCTTGCGTCGTATCGCTGAGGGTGCTTCTATGATTCGTACCAAAGGAGAACCGGGTACAGGGGATATCGTCCAAGCTGTTCGTCATATGCGTATGATGAATCAGGAAATTCGCCGCATTCAAAACCTACGTGAGGACGAACTTTATGTTGCTGCCAAGGAATTGCAAGTCCCTGTAGAATTGGTTCAATATGTCCATGAACATGGGAAATTGCCAGTTGTAAACTTTGCGGCTGGAGGTGTTGCAACACCAGCAGATGCTGCGCTGATGATGCAGTTAGGGGCAGAAGGTGTATTTGTCGGTTCAGGTATTTTCAAATCAGGAGATCCTGTTAAACGAGCGAGTGCTATTGTTAAGGCTGTGACTAACTTCCGTAATCCTCAAATCCTAGCTCAAATCTCTGAAGATTTAGGAGAAGCTATGGTTGGTATCAATGAGAATGAAATTCAAATTCTCATGGCAGAGCGAGGAAAATAGATGAAAATCGGAATATTGGCCTTGCAAGGTGCCTTTGCAGAACATGCAAAAGTACTAGAGCAATTAGGAGTCGAGAGTGTTGAAATCAGAAATTTAGAGGATTTTCAGCAAGATCAGACTGGCTTGTCGGGTTTGATTTTGCCTGGTGGTGAGTCTACAACCATGGGCAAGCTCTTACGTGATCAGAACATGCTGATTCCCATTCGAGAAGCCATTCTATCTGGTTTACCAGCCTTTGGAACCTGTGCTGGCTTGATTTTGCTGGCTAAAGAAATTACTTCTCAGGAAGAGAGTCATCTAGGAACTATGGATATGGTGGTCGAGCGTAATGCCTATGGGCGCCAATTAGGAAGTTTCTATACGGAAGCAGAATGTAAGGGAGTCGGTCAGATTCCAATGACCTTTATTCGCGGTCCGATTATCAGTAGTGTTGGAGAAGATATAGAAATTCTAGCAACAGTGGACAATCAAATCGTTGCAGCCCAAGAAAAAAATATGCTGGTAACTTCCTTTCATCCAGAATTGACTGATGATGTGCGCTTGCACCAGTACTTTATTAATATGTGTAAAGAAAAAAGTTGAGACTGAATTTCTCAACTTTTTTACATGTAATAAACAATGGCAATGTATTGGAGTGCGGACGCAGCTAGGATAAAGAGATGCCAAATCATGTGGAAATAAGGTTTTTTCTTGGCGTAAAATCCAGCTCCAACTGTATAACAAAGTCCGCCAGTTACCATGAGACTCCAGAAAATGGGTGTTGTTTGACTGATGATGGCAGGAATGATAGCTAGAACCAACCAGCCCATAATCAGGTAAAGGGCAAGGCTGAATTTCTCATTGACTTTTTTAGCAAAGATTTTATAGAGGATGCCGAAAATGGTCGTTCCCCACTGGATGACAATAATCAGATAACCAAACCAGTTATTCATTAAGGTCAAGACGACGGGCGTATATGAGCCTGCAATAGCAACGTAAATCATAGAATGGTCGATGATTCGCAAGACATATTTGTGGGTCGAACCATAGGCCATAGAGTGGTAAATGGTGGATGAGAGGAACATGAGAAAGAGACTAATAACGAAAATGGATACACCGATAGATGATAAAAATCCGTGTGCTTCATAACTATAGGTGGATGAAATAGGCAGTAAGATGAGCATGATGACTGCACCTACTGCGTGGGTCACACTATTAGCAATCTCCTCTCCAAAACTGAGTTGTTTACTGAGTTTAAGACTAGTGTTCATTGGATTACCTCCTCTTGAGTATGATGGATTAAGGCTAGAGTTTGATGATAGAGTTTAACGGTTTGGCAGCTGGTTTGGATAATGGGGTTAGCTGGATCAATTCCGTGATTCATGTAGTCCACAAAAGCATCGTAGAGTTGGTCTGAACTTGCTTGACTTTGTAGAGTATTCAGTGTCTGGGCTATTTCTTGAATAGAAAAGACAGACTTGAGGCTTGTGATAGCAATCAAACGGGCAATTTGTTGGCGTTGGTATTTTTTCTTGTCAGGCTTTGTCAGGTAACCATGTTTGACATAATTGTTGACCATAGATGCTGTTAGGCCCTTGTCTTTATCAGGAGAAATAGGGGCGCAGACCTGATTGACATAGAGCAAAACCTGGTCCAGATAGAGGTCAATGTTTGGAATTTCTGCCCATTTTGGGTAGGAAAAGGTAGTTTTCATTTTCAACTCCTTTTTATCTAGTTTTAATAACTAGATTATAAAATAATAAAAACAGAAAGTCAAGTTTTAACTGCTTGTAGAAAGGCTTAAATTATGCTATGATGGGAGAAACTAGTCAGAAATGAGGAGAAAAGATGGAAATTCGTTTAGCTTTTCCAAATGAAGTAGATGCCATCATGCAGGTGATGGAGGATGCTAAGAAATGTTTAGCAGATGCTGGTAGTGACCAGTGGCAAAATGGTTATCCAAATGCAGATGTTATTATTGAGGATATTATCTCAGGTCAAGCCTATGTTGCCTTGGAAGAGGGAGAACTGCTAGCCTATGCTGCTGTGACCAAGAGTCCAGAGGAAGCCTATGAAGCCATTTATGAAGGAAGTTGGCAAGCTGGAGAGTCTGAATACCTAGTCTTTCACCGTATCGCTGTGGCTACAGATGTTCAGGGACAGGGAGTAGCTCAAACCTTCTTAGAGGGATTGATTGAAGGTTTTGACTATCTAGATTTTCGCTCAGATACGCATGTTGCAAACAAGGCCATGCAACATATTTTTGAAAAACTCGGATTTAAACAGGTTGGTAAGGTTCCAGTTGATGGCGAACGCTTGGCCTATCAAAAATTAAAGAAATAATGCAAAAGAAGTACGCAAAAATGTTCTACTCTTCGCCGATTGGCTCCCTTTCTCTTGTAGCTGATGAGCATTATTTGTATGGAATTTGGGTGCAGGAGCAGAAGCATTTTGAGAGGGGACTAGGGTATGAAATAATAGAAGAAGTTGTTAGTCACCCCATTTTAGAGCCAGTTATTGCTTGTTTAGATGATTACTTTAAAGGCAAACCTCAGGATTTATCCAACTTGCCCTTGGCGCCAATCGGAACGGATTTTGAAAAGAGAGTTTGGTCCTATTTACAGGGAATTCCTTATGGTCAGACAGTGACCTATGGACAAATAGCCCAAGACCTGCAAGTGGCTTCTGCCCAAGCGATTGGTGGAGCAGTGGGGCGCAATCCTTGGTCCATCCTCGTACCCTGTCATCGTGTGCTGGGGTCAGGCAAGCGTCTGACAGGGTATGCTGCAGGAGTGGAAAAGAAAGCTTGGCTCTTGGAGCATGAAGGCGCAGATTTTAAAGATATAAAATAGAAAGTGAAAGACATGTTAGAATTTATCGAATACCCAAAATGTTCAACTTGTAAAAAAGCAAAACAAGAATTAAATCAATTAGGTGTGGACTACAAAGCCGTTCATATCGTCGAAGAAACACCCAGCCAAGAAGTCATTTTAAACTGGCTAGAAACCTCAGGATTTGAATTGAAGCAATTTTTCAACACCAGTGGTATCAAATATCGTGAATTAGGGCTAAAAGATAAGGTAGGAAGTCTGTCAAACCAAGAAGCAGCTGACTTGCTAGCAAGCGATGGTATGTTGTTAAAACGGCCAATTTTAGTAGAAAATGGAACTGTTAAGCAAATCGGTTATCGAAAAGCTTATGAAGAATTGGGATTGAAATAGTTTTTATCTATCTCTTTGATAGATAAAATATATAGCCTCCCTGTTTCAAAGTATGATAAACTAGTAGGTAGACAAAGTCTGTATCTGACCGTAGCAAATAATTTCATTGACGGCAGAAGTATGGTAGAATGAATCATTATCAGGAGAGGATGTTTTTATGAATGTTACAACGATTTTAGCATCAGATTGGTACCAAAACTTGATGCAATTGATTCCGGATGGCAAGCTGTTTAGCTTGCGTTCGGTCTTTGATGGAATTCCGAGAATTGTCCAACAACTTCCAACAACGATTATGTTGACAATTGGTGGTGCTCTTTTTGGCTTGGTTTTGGCACTTCTTTTTGCCATTGTGAAAATCAATCGTGTCAAGATTTTATATCCCTTGCAGGCCTTCTTTGTTAGCTTCTTAAAAGGGACACCGATTTTGGTGCAACTCATGTTGACCTACTACGGAATCCCTTTGGCTTTGAAAGCTCTCAATCAGCAATGGGGAACTGGTCTCAATATCAATGCGATTCCAGCCGCTGCTTTTGCGATTGTCGCCTTTGCCTTTAATGAGGCAGCTTATGCTAGTGAAACCATTCGTGCAGCCATTCTCTCAGTTAACCCTGGTGAGATTGAGGCGGCACGTAGTTTGGGTATGACCCGAGCACAAGTTTATCGTCGCGTGATTATTCCAAATGCGGCCGTTGTGGCGACTCCAACTTTAATCAATTCCCTAATCGGCTTGACCAAGGGAACTTCTCTAGCCTTCAGTGCGGGTGTTGTGGAAGTTTTTGCCCAAGCTCAGATTTTGGGTGGTGCCGATTATCGTTACTTTGAACGCTTCATCTCCGTTGCCCTTGTTTATTGGGTAGTCAATATCGGAATTGAAAGCCTCGGTCGTTTCATCGAGAGAAAAATGGCTATTTCTGCACCCGATATAGTGCAAACAGATGTGAAAGGAGACCTTCGTTAATGATTAAGATTTCGAATTTAAGCAAATCCTTTTCAGGACAGACTGTCTTGGATCATCTGGACTTGGATATCCAAAAAGGGGAAGTTGTAGCCTTGATTGGTTCTTCAGGAGCTGGAAAATCAACCTTCCTTCGCAGTCTCAATTATCTTGAAACACCTGACAGTGGTTTTATTCAGATTGATGATTTTTCAGTTGATTTTTCTAAGATCACTCAAGAAGAAATCCTTGCCCTACGCCGTAAGCTGTCTATGGTATTTCAACAGTTTAATTTGTTTGAGCGCCGAACAGCACTTGATAATGTAAAAGAAGGCTTGGTTGTTGTCAAGAAATTGTCTGACCAAGAAGCGACTAAGATTGCCAAGGAAGAGTTGGCTAAGGTTGGGCTTTCTGATCGTGAGAATCATTACCCTCGTCATTTATCAGGTGGACAGAAGCAACGGGTTGCCTTGGCGCGTGCTCTCGCTATGAAACCAGATGTCTTGCTCTTAGACGAACCAACTTCAGCCCTTGACCCAGAATTGGTCGGTGAAGTAGAAAAATCTATTGCAGATGCTGCTAAGTCAGGTCAAACCATGATTTTAGTCAGCCATGACATGTCCTTTGTAGCCCAAGTGGCTGATAAGATTCTCTTCTTAGATAAGGGGAAAATCATTGAGTCTGGAACTCCGGATGAGATTATCCACCATCCTAAAGAAGAGCGGACAAAAGAATTCTTCGCTAGTTACAAACGGACTTATATTTGATATAATAGATAAAGAAAAACTCAGTTAGCTGGACTAGCTGAGTTTACTCTTTAAAAAAGATAGAAATGAGAGAAATCATGCTACTGCAACTATTTTCTTTATATTTCGAGAGTTTGCTCTTGACCACCATCCTCGTCCTGATTTTTTTAGGGATTTGGATTGGACTGAGAGCCATGTCGGGAGTTGATAAGACAGCTAAGGCTCGCCAAGCCCATCTCTATGATATGATTATGATTGGAGTCTTGGTTGTTCCAGTATTATCCTTTGCGGTTATGAGTTTAATTCTTGTTTTCAAGGCATAATCCTTGCTTGATTGACAAGAAAGAGTTAGAATAAAGATAGTTACAACAAGAAAGAAGGAATCTATATGTACGATACTATTATTATCGGTGCTGGACCTGCAGGGATGACTGCAGCCTTGTATGCTGCTCGAAGCAATCTGAAAGTAGCTTTGATTGAAGGTGGTCTGCCAGGTGGTCAGATGAATAATACATCTGATATCGAAAATTACCCAGGATACGCTAATATTAGTGGACCAGAATTGGCAGAAAAAATGTTTGAACCGCTTGAAAATCTTGGTGTTGAGCACATTTATGGTTATGTTGAAAATGTCGAAGATCATGGTGATTTTAAGAAAGTGATTACTGATGACCAAACATATGAAACTCGTACCGTTATCGTAGCGACTGGCTCTAAACATCGTCCTTTGGGAGTACCTGGAGAAGAAGAACTGAACAGTCGTGGTGTTTCTTACTGTGCGGTGTGTGATGGTGCTTTCTTCCGTGACCAAGATTTGTTGGTAGTTGGTGGTGGAGATTCAGCTGTTGAAGAAGCCCTCTTCTTGACTCGCTTTGCCAAGACTGTTACCATTGTTCACCGTCGTGACCAACTTCGTGCTCAAAAGGTTTTACAAGACCGCGCCTTTGCGAATGAGAAAGTCAGCTTTATCTGGGATTCTGTAGTGAAGGAAATCAAGGGTGAAAACCGAGTAGAATCTGTTGTATTTGAAAATGTGAAAACAGGTCAAGTGACAGAGCAAGCCTTCGGTGGTGTCTTTATCTATGTTGGATTGGATCCTGTTAGCGATTTTGTTAAAGCATTGAATATCCAAGATCAGGCAGGTTGGATTGTGACAGATAACCACATGAAAACTGCAGTTGATGGTATTTTTGCGGTTGGAGATGTTCGCTTGAAAGACCTTCGCCAAGTTACAACAGCAGTTGGAGATGGAGCTATCGCTGGTCAAGAAGCCTACAAGTTTATCACCGAACATAGTTGATACACTTCGAAAATCTCTTCAAACCACCTCAGTTTCGCTTTGGAATAGGTATGGGTACTGACTTCGTCAGTTCTNNTCAGTCTTATCTACAACCTTAAAGCAGTGCTTTGAGCTGTCTACAGCTAGCTTCCTAGTTTGCTCTTTGATTTTCATTGAGTATAATCATAAAAAAGTTTCCAATCAGATGACTGGAAACTTTTTATAGTCTATTTCGGAAAACTTCATACATAAGAATGGCTGCAGCAACACTGGCATTGAGACTTTGAACATGGCCATTCATGGGAATGGTAATCATTTCATCGACTTGTTTTTTGATGTTGCTAGAGATGCCTTTGCCTTCATTTCCAATGATGAGGGCGATTTTCCCTTTTGTATTCCACTTGTGGCAAGGAGTCCCATTCATATCCGTTCCAAAGGTCCAGAATCCCTCATCCTTGAGTTTGTCCAGAGTTTGGCTTAGATTAGTCACTCGAGCAATTGGAACGTGCTCAATAGCACCTGTGGCCGTTTTGGCAACGACAGGAGTAACACCGACAGCACGGTGCTTGGGAATGATGACACCTGAAACGTTGGTCGCATCGGCCGTTCTCAGGATGGAGCCTAGGTTGTGAGGGTCAGTTAAGCCATCCAGAATCAATAGAAGTGGATTTTCTTCTTGGCGTGTTTGGGTAAGAATGTAATCCAGCTCGCTATAGGCAAATTCGGACACTCGTAGAACAAAACCTTGGTGAACAGCACCTTCAGTCATCTCAGAGAGGGCTTTTTTTGATGTCCAAGAAATGGACACCTTCTTTTCTGTAGCCAGTTCTTTGACTTTCTCAACATTCTTACCTCGGAGATCTTCTTGGAGGTAGAGTTTGTTTCCTGTGTTCGTAAGGAGGGCTTCGGTAACGGCGTGGACGCCATAGACAATATCATTTGTTTTCATGCCTCTATTATAACACAAAACCCCGTCTTGCAACGGGATTTTCTTTATTCCAGAATCAGTAAACCATCTTTAACTTCAAATGGGTCTTTTTCATTGATACGATCGTAAAACATGATTCCGTTGATGTGGTCAATTTCATGCTGAACAACGATGGAGTTATAGCCTTTAAGTTTGATACGATGTTTTTCACCATCCTTGTCAAAGTAGTCAACAGTAACACGAGCATGGCGAACCACATAGCCAGGCACGTTGCGGTCAACAGACAGGCAACCTTCTCCTTCGCCAAGAGCAGCGTCTTGAACAGAGTGAGAGACGATTTTGGGATTGTACATAATAGCTTGCAAGTCGTAGGCTTCCTGTGGAGTTTCGCCTTCTTCGACAATGTTTGGCACCAAAACAGCGATAATGCGTTTTGAGATATCTAACTGGGGAGCAGCAAGTCCAACCCCACCACGGAGTCCCATTTTTTCAGCCATTACGGGATCTTGGGAATGTTTAAGGAATTGCATCATCTTTTCGCCAAGGATGATTTCTTGGTCAGACAAGGGAAAAGTGACTTCCTCAGCAACCGCGCGTAGAGTTGGGTTCCCTTCGCGGATAATATCGTTCATATCAATTAAGTGAGCAGCTTTTGTAATACGTTCTATAGCAGACATTTTCTCTCCTTTCATTACCTCTACATGATAACACAAAATGACAAGGATTGAAAGTATTACAGCCTTTAGGATTTATAGAAAATAGATAGTATGTTCAATTCATACTCAATGAAAATTAAAGAGCAAACTAGGAA
>NZ_VMLI01000007.1:24265-42522 GCF_013276625.1 Streptococcus sp. 9903
TAGAACTGACGAAGTCAGTTACATATACACGGTAAGGCGACGCTGACGTGGTTTGAAGAGATTTTCGAAGAGTATCAATTGTGAAAGAATTACTTATCTATGATATAATAAAAAGAAAAGGCTTGCATAAGAAAGTAGGGAGAATGAAGATGCAAAGAAGACAAAATCGAAATCAGGGTGGTTTAGCTTTTCGTTTTATGAAGGGCTTGGTAAACTTTTTTAGGAGTTATCGCAGGTGGAGCAATAAAGGATTTGTGGCGGTACTCTTGCTAGCAGTTGCTTTATCAATGGGCTTGGTCTTGTTGGTTGAAAGTTTCCAAGGCATGCCTCTGACCAGTCAAAAACGAGATACTATTTCTCAAGAAGGGACTAAGCAAAAGTCTCAGGAGCAGGAAGAGGAAAAATCTGCTAGAATTATGGCCAACGGAGATTTACTCTACCACGATGGACTTTTCTTTTCAGCTAAAAAAGAAGACGGTACCTATGACTTTCATGAGAATTTTGAGTATGTGACGCCTTGGCTCAAGCAAGCAGATTTAGCTATTGGTGATTTTGAAGGAACCATCAATAAGGATCATTATTTAGCGGGTTATCCTCTCTTTAATGCTCCTGCTGAAGTTATGGATGCCATTAAGGATGCAGGTTATCATGTGCTGGATTTAGCTCATAATCATATTTTGGATTCGCAAATTGAGGGAGTTATTTCAACGGCCGATATTATTGAGAAAGCTGGAATCACTCCAATCGGAGTTTATACGCACGAGCCACGTGATCAGGCTCCGCTGGTCATTAAGGAAGTGAATGGTATCAAGGTTGCTCTTTTGGCCTATTCCTATGGTTTCAATGGAATTGAGCAGTATGTTTCTCAGGAAGACTATAATCGTTATCTTTCAGATTTAAACGAAGATAAGATGAAGGCTGAAATTGAACGGGCAGAGAAGGAAGCAGATATCACCATTATCATGCCTCAGATGGGTGTGGAGTATCGCTTGGAACCAACTGAAGAACAAAAAGCTCTTTATCACAAGATGATTGATTGGGGGGCGGATATCATCTTTGGAGGGCATCCACACGTAGTTGAGCCATCTGAAATTGTTGAAAAAGATGGAGACAAGAAACTCATTATCTATTCAATGGGGAACTTCATTTCCAATCAACGGATTGAATCTATGGGAGATGAAGAAAATGCTAAGTGGACTGAACGTGGCGTTCTCATGGACGTGACCATTAAGAAGAAGGATGGAAAAACAACTATCGGAACAGCTAAAGCTCATCCTACTTGGGTCAATCGAACACCAAAGGGAACCTTTTCACCAGAAGGCTATCCTTTATATCATTATCAAACCTATATCTTGGAAGATTTTATAGAGGGTGGCAGTCATCGTGATCAATTAGATGAAGCGACTAAGGAACGAATTGATACAGCCTACAAAGAAATGAACGAACATGTGGGATTGAAGTGGGATTAGTTTGAATTCAGAGGAAAGTAAATGACGATTAAAGTAATTGCGACAGATATGGATGGGACCTTGCTGGATGCTAGAGGCCAGCTGGATCTCCCACGATTGGAAAAGATTTTAGATCAGTTGGATCAAAAGGGTATTCGTTTTGTCATCGCGACGGGCAATGAAATTCACCGCATGAGGCAACTACTGGAGCACTTGGTGGATCGAGTGGTTTTGGTTGTTGCAAACGGTGCTCGTATTTTTGAAAACAATGAATTGATTCAGGCACAGACTTGGGATGATGCCATTGTCGATAAGGCTTTGGCTCATTTCAAGGGCCGAGCGTGTCAGGATCAGTTTGTTGTGACGGCTATGAAGGGTGGTTTCGTCAAAGAAGGTACGATTTTTACAGACCTTGAAAGCTTTATGACTCAAGAAATGATTGAAAAATTCTACCAACGGATGCATTTTGTGGACGAATTAACCTCTGACCTCTTTGGTGGTGTGCTCAAGATGAGTATGGTTGTTGGTGAGGAACGTTTGAGTTCGGTCTTGGAAGAAATCAATGACCTCTTTGATGGCCGTGTTCGGGCTGTATCCAGTGGCTATGGTTGCATTGATATCCTCCAAGCTGGAATTCATAAAGCATGGGGCTTGGAAGAATTACTCAAGCGTTGGGACTTGAAGCCCCAACAAATCATGGCTTTTGGCGATAGTGAAAATGATGTTGAAATGCTTGAAATGGCTGGAATTGCCTATGCGATGGAAAATGCTGATGACAAAGCCAAAGCTGTGGCGACGGCTCTAGCGCCAGCCAATAGCCAAGGAGGAGTTTATCAAGTCTTGGAAAACTGGTTAGAAAAAGGAGAATGAAGTGGCAGTACAGTTATTAGAAAATTGGCTCCTAAAGGAACAAGAAAAAATCCAAACCAAGTATCGTCACTTAAATCAGGTTTCTGTTCTAGAGCCAGACATTCTTTTTATTGGTGATTCCATTGTCGAATATTATCCTCTGCAGGAACTATTCGGGACTTCGAAGACAATTGTCAAGCGAGGAATTCGTGGCTATCAGACAGGACTGTTATTAGAAAATCTAGATGCGCATCTGTACGGTGGAGCAGTAGATAAAATTGTCCTTCTGATTGGAACAAATGATATCGGAAAAGATGTGCCTGTGAATGAGGCTCTCAATAATCTCGAAGCGATCATTCAATCCATTGCTCGCGATTATCCACTGACAGAGATTAAATTGCTTTCCATTTTGCCAGTCAATGAAGGCGAGGAGTACAAGCAGACAGTCTATATCCGCTCGAATGAAAAAATTCAGAGATGGAATAAAGCATATAAAGAACTTGCTTCTGCCTATATGCAGGTTGAATTTGTGCCGGTTTTTGATAGTTTGACAGACCAAGCAGGCCAACTCAAAAAAGATTATACAACTGATGGATTGCACCTCAGTGTTCCCGGTTATCAGGTTTTGACAAAAACCTTGAAAGATTATCTTTACTAAATAGCTAAATAATGTTAAATTTGAGCATAATATCTTGTAAAAAATTCTAAAATCCTTTAAAATAAAAAGTGACGGAGGAATTTATGAATGTAAATCAGATTGTACGGATTATTCCTACTTTAAAAGTTAATAATAGAAAATTAAATGAAACATTTTATATTGAAACTCTTGGCATGAAGGCCTTGTTAGAAGAATCAGCCTTTCTGTCACTAGGTGATCAAACAGGTCTTGAAAAGCTGATTTTAGAAGAAGCTCCAAGTATGCGCACTCGTAAGGTAGAGGGGAGAAAAAAACTGGCTAGATTGATTATCAAGGTGGAAAATCCCTTGGAAATCGAAGGACTCTTATCTAAAACAGATTCGATTCATCAATTATATAAGGGGCAAAATGGCTACGCTTTTGAAATTTTTTCACCAGAAGATGATTTGATTTTGATTCATGCGGAAGATGATAGAGCAAGTCTAGTAGAAGTAGGAGAAAAGCCTGAATTTCAAACAGATTTGGAATCAATTTCTTTGAGTAAATTTGAGATTTCTATGGAATTACATCTCCCAGCTGATGTCGATAGTTACTTGGAACCATCTGAAATTGGGGTATCGCTTGGTTTTATCCCAGCTCAGGGACAGGATCTGACTGTGGACAATACGGCTACTTGGGACTTATCTATGCTCAAGTTCTTGGTCAATGAACTAGATATAGCAAGTCTGCGCCAGAAGTTTGAGTCTACCGAATATTTTATTCCTAAGTCTGAAAAATTCTTCCTTGGTAAAGATAGAAATAATGTTGAATTGTGGTTTGAAGAAGTATGAAGTGGACCAAGATTATTAAAAAGATAGATGAACAAATCGAGGCAGGGATTTATCCCGGAGCCTCTTTTGCATATTTTAAGGACAATCAATGGATAGAGTTCTATTCAGGCCAGAGTGATCCAGAGCGTGGCTTGCAGACTGAGGCAGGACTAGTTTATGACCTAGCTAGTGTCAGCAAAGTTGTTGGAGTTGGCACCGTTTTTACCTTCTTGTGGGAAAACGGTCAATTAGATATTGACAGACCAGTAACCGATTTTTTCCATGAGAGTGATTATCCAGACATCACTATTCGCCAGCTTTTAACTCACACCACAGACCTTGATCCTTTTATTCCCAATCGTGATCTTTTAACAGCTTCTGAATTAAAGGAAGCGATGTTTCATCTCAAGAGACGAAGTCAACCAGCCTTTCTTTATTCGGATGTCCATTTTTTGCTGTTGGGTTTTATTTTGGAAAGAATCTTTAATCAAGATTTGGATGTGATTTTACAGGAGCAAGTTTGGAAACCGTGGGGAATGACGGAAACCCAGTTTGGGCCTGTTGAGCTTGCTGTTCCAACAGTTAGAGGTGTAGAGGCAGGAATGGTACATGATCCAAAAGCTCGTCTCCTGGGCAGACATGCTGGTAGTGCTGGTTTATTTTCGACTGTAAAGGATTTACAAATCTTTTTAGAACACTATTTAGCAGATGATTTTGCAAGAGACTTGAGTCAAAATTTTTCACCTTTGGATGACAAGGAACGTTCTTTGGCATGGAATTTGGAAGGAGATTGGCTAGACCATACGGGCTATACGGGTACCTTTATCATGTGGAATCGTCAGAAGCAAGAAGCGGCCATTTTCCTATCCAATCGTACCTATGAAAAGGATGAGAGGGCTCAATGGATTTTAGACCGTAATCAAGTGATGGACTTGATTCGCAAAGAAGAGTAAGGAGAGACATGTCAAATAGTTTAAAAGGGACTTTACTAACAGTTGTGGCTGGTATTGCTTGGGGCTTGTCAGGAACGAGTGGTCAATACCTGATGGCGCATGGAATTTCGGCTCTGGTTTTGACCAACTTGCGTCTTTTAATCGCTGGTGGAGTTCTCATGTTCTTGGCTTATGCTACTGCAAAGGATAAAATGCTGGCCTTTTTAAAGGATAGAAAGAGTTTGCTGTCTCTTCTTATTTTTGCTCTAATTGGTCTATTCCTCAATCAATTTGCCTATCTAACTGCTATTCAGGAGACCAATGCAGGTACTGCGACGGTGCTTCAGTATGTTTGTCCTGTTGGGATTTTGATTTATAGCTGTATCAAGGATAAGGTGGCGCCAACACTGGGAGAGATTGTTTCCATTATATTAGCCATCGGAGGAACCTTCCTGATCGCAACTCATGGGCAGTTGGACCAGTTATCCATTACACCTTCTGGCCTATTCTGGGGTCTCTTTTCTGCCTTGACTTATGCTCTGTATATCATTTTACCCATAGCCTTGATTAAGAAGTGGGGGAGTAGCTTGGTCATTGGTGTGGGAATGGTCATAGCAGGTTTGGTCGCCCTTCCTTTTACAGGGGTTCTACAGACTGCTATCCCAACCAGTCTTGATTTTCTCCTTGCCTTTGCAGGTATTATCCTTATCGGGACTGTCTTTGCCTATACAGCCTTCTTAAAAGGAGCCAGTCTGATTGGGCCGGTCAAGTCAAGTTTGTTGGCTTCAATTGAGCCAATTTCGGCTGTTTTCTTTGCCTTCTTAATCATGAATGAACAATTTTATCCCATTGATTTTCTTGGTATGGCAATGATATTATTTGCTGTAACTTTGATTTCGTTGAAAGATTTACTCTTAGAAAAATAAAAAGACTCTTTGTCGTCCGTGACAGAGAGTTTTTGCATAGTAATCTAATTATTTTCAAGATAAAATTCAAAACGTTCGCCTACATATTGACTTTTTACGTATTCAAAAGCTGTCCCATCTTCTAGGTAAGAAACCTGAGTCAGTCCAAGAATAGCATGTCCTTTTTCAACTTCCAAATAGTGGGCAATTTTTTCTTTAGCGAGACGAGCATAGATAGTCTGCTGTGATTTGCCGATACGATAGCCATGTTTTTGTAGGGTTTGGAAGAAATGACTAGTGATTTCTTCTTTTTTAAAGTCCTTAATGAATTTTTCAGGAATAGAAGCAACTTCATAAACCAGAGGAACTTGGTCGGCATAGCGAACACGTTCCATTCGGATAATATTGTCCGTTGGAGAAATTCCTAGCTTGGCAACTTCCTGTTCATTTGGAATAGTTTTTCTGTAGGAAATGAGTTGGCTAGAGGGTACTTTACCTTGGGACTTAACAATTTCAGTAAAACTGGTTGTCCCTCGCATCTTTTCTTGTACTCGAGTACTGGAAACAAAGGTGCCGCTTCCTACACGGCGCTCTAAGACGCCTTCTTCGACTAATAGAGATACGGCTTGGCGGAGGGTCATGCGACTAACCGCAAACTGCTCTGCTAAGTCTCGTTCACTGGGAAGTCTCTCACCAATGGCCCAACGATGTTCGTCAATATCCTTTTTAATCTGATCATGGATTTTCATATAAGCGGGTAGCATATTTTTCACTTCATTTCTATCTTTTCTCTATTGTACCCCAATAAACTAGAAAAAGTCAATCTTCGCCTTGTTTAGTTGGTAATTCGCCCTTATTTGTGATAGAATATTGAAAAAAGATATTTCTTTTGAGAAAGGAAAAAGATGAGCAACATTTCAACTGATTTGCAAGATGTAGAAAAAATCATCGTATTGGACTATGGTAGCCAATACAACCAGCTGATTTCACGCCGTATCCGTGAGATTGGTGTTTTTTCAGAACTAAAAAGCCATAAAATTTCAGCTGCTGAAGTTCGTGAAATCAATCCTGTAGGAATTATCCTTTCAGGTGGTCCAAACTCTGTATACGAAGATGGTTCATTTGATATTGACCCAGAAATCTTCGAACTTGGTATTCCTATTTTGGGAATCTGTTACGGTATGCAGTTATTGACCCATAAACTTGGAGGAAAAGTTGTCCCTGCAGGTGATGCTGGAAATCGTGAATACGGTCAATCAACCCTAACTCACACACCATCAGCGCTTTTTGAATCAACACCAGACGAGCAGACTGTTTTGATGAGCCATGGTGATGCGGTCACTGAGATTCCTGCTGACTTTGTTCGTACTGGAACATCAGCTGACTGCCCTTATGCAGCCATTGAAAACCCAGATAAACACATTTACGGTATCCAATTCCATCCAGAAGTCCGTCATTCTGTATACGGAAATGATATCCTTCGTAACTTTGCCCTTAACATCTGTAAGGCTAAAGGCGATTGGTCAATGGATAACTTCATTGATATGCAGATCCAAAAAATTCGTGAAACCGTCGGTGATAAACGTGTCCTTCTTGGTCTATCAGGTGGTGTTGACTCTTCAGTTGTTGGAGTTCTTCTCCAAAAAGCGATTGGCGATCAATTGATCTGTATCTTCGTGGATCACGGTCTTCTTCGTAAAGGTGAAGCAGATCAGGTTATGGATATGCTTGGTGGTAAGTTTGGTTTGAATATCGTCAAAGCAGACGCTGCAAAACGCTTTCTTGACAAACTTGCTGGCGTTTCTGACCCTGAACAAAAACGTAAAATCATCGGTAACGAGTTTGTCTATGTCTTTGATGACGAAGCAAGCAAGCTCAAAGATGTGAAATTCCTTGCACAAGGAACTCTTTACACCGACGTGATCGAGTCTGGTACGGATACAGCTCAAACTATCAAGTCGCACCACAACGTGGGTGGTCTTCCAGAAGACATGCAATTTGAATTGATTGAACCACTCAACACTCTTTATAAAGATGAAGTTCGTGCCCTTGGTACAGAGCTTGGTATGCCAGACCATATTGTATGGCGCCAACCATTCCCAGGACCAGGACTTGCTATCCGTGTCATGGGTGAAATCACTGAAGAGAAACTTGAAACTGTTCGTGAATCAGATGCTATCCTTCGTGAGGAAATTGCTAAAGCTGGTCTTGACCGCGATATCTGGCAATACTTCACAGTTAATACAGGTGTTCGTTCAGTTGGTGTTATGGGTGACGGTCGTACGTATGACTATACAATTGCAATCCGTGCCATCACCTCTATTGATGGTATGACTGCTGATTTTGCCAAAATTCCTTGGGATGTCCTTCAAAAAATCTCAGTACGTATCGTAAATGAAGTAGATCACGTTAACCGTATCGTCTACGATATTACAAGTAAACCACCTGCAACAGTTGAGTGGGAATAAGAAAAATTACAATAAAAAGGCTTTGAAATCAATGTTTCAGAGCCTTTAATTAAATAATCGCAAACAATTCGCAAACAAAGGAGAAATAAGATGTGTGATGATATTTTTATTAAAACAATTATTGAAAAATTACCTAAAATAGATGATAAAAACGCTTGGGACTTACTTGGTTTTGTAAATGAAAAGAAAGAAGTTTTCCCATTTGGAAATGATTCAAAAATAATAGGACGATTATTTGAAGTGATAGTATATCCATATTTGCTTGAAGTTGCAGAGGAGTTAGGATATAAGTTGTTTGAATCTGAAAAGCAGACAGTCTATCCAGATTTTTATTTCTTGAAACCTGATAAGAAAAGAATTGCACTTGATATTAAAACAACTTATCGACAATTTGATAAACAAGGTCAAATTAAAGAGTTCAATTTTACAGCTGGAAGTTTTACTAGTTACTTAAGAAATGGAACTAAAAATATTGATGGTAATTATAGTGAATATGATAAGCGTTATATTCTAGGTTTTCTATATTCAAGGAATGAAAGTGCAAGTATTAGAAAGGTTAATTTAGAATCAGAAGACATTTCTTCAATAGTACCAGCTTATAAAGATGTAGAATATTTTGTTCAAGAAAAATATAAAGTAGCTGGTACAAGTAAAGGAAGTGGAAATACAGATAACATTGGAACCTTTAAATCTAAAATAATTAAGGATTTTCAAGATGGTAATGGTCCTTTTAGTAAATTAGGGAACGACCTTTTCCATATTTATTGGGAAAATTTTCCTAAATATAAAGATTCTCAAGAAGTAAAAGATAAACTCTTTAATAACTTAGAGACATTTACAGAGTGGGGAAAAGAAACTAAACAATTATCAACCGAACAATTAACACGACTTGAAAAATATTTATCAGTTGAAACAAATAAAGAATGTGAATAATAAAAAAAGGATACACTTTGTATCCTTTTTTATTTAGAATAATAGAATTTGTTGTTGTTCGTGATAAACTTCTTCTAAATTCAAATGTTTTTCACTTATTACTAGGGCTTCTATCATTTTATTTCGATTAGATTCCTTTGCTCCTAAGTGATAAAAATGTTCAGTAGTTAACAACTTTCCATCCGTCCATTTTTCCATGTGGGTATTTTTTCTATACTGATTTTCGTACCACATACTAAAGGCGTATCCTGCTTTTCCTTTTTGAGTAAGTTCTGCGAGTAATGTCGCGTATTCTTCACTCCAAGAATCATAATATCCATCATATCGATCAATGTACGGAGGGTCTAAATAAACAAAGTCATTTTCTCCCATCATCTCAAATGCTTTAGTGAAAGGAATACAGATAAATTCCCAATCTTTACCCTTCATTATTTTTTCAATCCATGAAACTTGATTTACAATTTTTGTAATCAATGCTTTTTGAAATCTCTCTGGTTTTCGTCCAAAAGGAACATTATAATTACCTTTATTATTAAAACGTATCATTCCATTAAAATTGGAACGTTGTAAAAATAAAAAATCTAAAGAGCTATGTTCTTTATTAAATCTATCTCTAACTTCATAGTAATAAGATGTCTTATCAGCCGGAGTACTAGATAATTTAGTTGCTTCATTTTCTAAAAAAGTTCTAACTGTTTGAGCAGTAATCTTCTTTGATTGAATATCTTTGTAAAATTGAATGATATAGGGATTGGTGTCACTAAAAATAGCCTTCTGTGGTTCTAAATTAAAACCTACTACACCAGATCCCATAAATGGTTCAAAGTATGTTCCTTTACCATCCCACTTTATTGATTCAGCAATAAATGGAACTAATTTAGTTTTTATTCCTTGGATTTTAATAGGTGGTACTTTAGGTGTGATAATTTTTTTAGGTAACAATTGTAATTCTCCTCCCCTACTATATGTATTCTATTATAGCATTTTTTATACTTTTTTCTTCAAAAACTGATTATAAACTTCTCCTCTTCCTAAAATGTAAAGTTAAACGCATAAAATATTTAACACTACAAAAAATAGTCAAATAAATGCATTCTGCATTCAAAATTGGTCTAATCATTGTTAGTTCTCCTTTATATAATTTCAGTGTTGTAATTATTTCACGCCACTGTTATAAAATAAGTGTCGTGTTTTGTCGACACATAAAATTGAAATAAAAAAAAATAGGCTTGAAGCCTAAATTTTTCCGTGACGCACTAAAAGAGAACCCCTCACTATCATTCTGATAACAAAAGAAGTGGTTACATAATTTGTTTCTGTATATAGAGGTAAAATCTTTTTTAACTCAGCAATATCATCAATAGTAGTTTGATTTACTTGTAAATCAGTTCGAGTTTTTGGGGCACTTCGTTCTTCAACTTGAGACCCAAATTTTAATACTTTATCCCAGTTTTGTTCAGCAGTAATTTTTTTAGAATCTAAATAAGCTTGATTTACGACAAACCCATTAGTAAGATGAAGATTATCAAATTCTCCAGTTGCTTTTATTTCTTTTTTTAGAGTATCGATGCTATTTCGTGTTTCTATTGCTAATCTGACAGCTAATCTCACTATCTCACCACCTTTTTTTACTAATACTATTATACAAAAAATGTTGTGTTTTTGCTACACATTAATTTCAACTCTGTAAACAATTTACAAATAACAGAAATTAATTTTAATAAATTCTTATAAAAATAACTGAGTATAAATCCTTAATTTCACACTATATCGAACCTTATCAATTTAGAAAACAGTTGAGTGGGAATAGTCATCTAAGAACTAATTTATATAGTATAACGGGCCAGTATCTTTGGATACTGGTTTTTGCTCTTTCCTAAACTTTTTGAATACTTGTTAAAACTGGGGTAATTTTCGATTGTTTAACAGTTATTATGCAAAGTCTAAAAGATTAGAATTGTCAAAACAATCTGTCTAGGCTTGATTTTATGGCTTATTTACTATAAAATGAGAAGGAAAAATGTCAAACTTTTATATTGCAAATAGGAGAAATTATGACAAAAACATTAAAACGTCCTGAGGTTTTATCACCTGCAGGGACTTTAGAGAAGCTAAAAGTAGCTGTTCAGTATGGGGCAGATGCTGTCTTTATCGGCGGTCAGGCCTATGGTCTTCGTAGCCGAGCAGGTAACTTTACCTTTGAACAGATGGAAGAAGGCGTCCAGTTTGCTGCCAAGTACGGTGCCAAGGTCTATGTAGCGGCTAATATGGTTATGCACGAAGGGAATGAAGAGGGAGCTGGTGAGTGGTTCCGTAAACTGCGTGATATCGGAATTGCGGCAGTTATTGTGTCTGACCCAGCCTTGATTATGATTGCAGCAACAGAAGCACCAGGTCTTGAAATCCATCTCTCTACCCAAGCAAGTGCCACTAACTATGAAACCCTTGAGTTCTGGAAAGAGCTAGGCTTAACACGTGTCGTTTTGGCGCGTGAGGTTTCAATGGAAGAATTAGCTGAAATTCGCAAACGTACAGATGTTGAGATTGAAGCCTTTGTCCACGGAGCCATGTGTATTTCTTACTCTGGGCGTTGTACTCTTTCAAACCACATGAGTATGCGTGATGCCAACCGTGGTGGTTGTTCTCAGTCTTGCCGTTGGAAATACGACCTTTACGATATGCCATTTGGGAAAGAACGTAAGAGCCTTAAGGGAGAGATTCCAGAAGAATTTTCAATGTCAGCCGTTGATATGTCTATGATTGACCATATTCCAGATATGATTGAAAATGGAGTGGACAGTCTTAAGATTGAAGGGCGTATGAAGTCTATTCACTACGTATCAACAGTAACCAACTGCTACAAGGCGGCTGTGGATGCCTATCTTGAAAGTCCTGAAAAGTTTGAATCTATCAAACAAGACTTGATTGATGAGATGTGGAAGGTTGCCCAACGTGAATTGGCAACAGGTTTTTACTATGGTACACCATCTGAAAATGAGCAGTTGTTTGGTGCTCGCCGTAAAATTCCTGAGTACAAGTTTGTTGCTGAAGTGGTTTCTTATGATGACGCAACACAAACAGCAACTATTCGTCAACGAAACGTCATTAACGAAGGCGATCAAGTTGAGTTTTATGGTCCAGGTTTCCGTCATTTTGAAACTTATATTGAAGATTTGCACGATGCTAAAGGCAATAAAATCGACCGTGCTCCAAATCCAATGGAACTATTGACTATTAAGGTGCCTCAACCTGTTCAAGCAGGAGACATGGTTCGTGCATTAAAAGAAGGACTCATCAATCTCTACAAAGAAGATGGAACTAGTGTCACAGTTCGAGCTTAATGTAGTTGTTTAGTTTTAAAAAATTATGCAAAGCTCCATATACAACACTTAAACGAGATTAAAGAATGGCGAAATCCCTTGATGTGCAAGGGATTAGCTGTCCTTTTTTATTTTTTAAGTGATAAAGTCGGAGTTTAGGTATCCAAAGCCTATCAAATTAAACAAAGAAGCGATGTCTTAGATATTTTGAAAAAAATTGAATAAGCAGAAAACTCTCTATCTTTTGTGGTAAAGAGTTTTTGTTAATAAAACTTTACAAAATGACATTTATATATTGCATTAAGTTGGATATATGATATAATGATGTTAAAAAGAGGCGCAACTTTTTAAAATTATAAGGAGGACGCAGGTGGCTAAAAATTTAAAATTAAAATTAGCTCGTGTAGAGCTTGATTTAACTCAAGGTCAACTGGCAGAGGCTGTGGGGGTGACGCGCCAGACTATTGGTTTGATAGAGGCGGGAAAATACAATCCCAGTCTCTCGCTCTGCCAGTCCATTTGCAGATGTTTAGGGAAAAGCCTAGACCAACTATTTTGGGAGGAAGAAGATGGTAAATAAATTTATTCATTATCAATTACTTGACGAAAGAGAAGAACAACTAATCAATAAAGCTGGGGCAGAATCCTTTTCCCTCTTTATTGGGCTGGTGCTTCTAAGCTATTTGGTGGCAGTGTTGGCTCCATCTCTTTTTAATCCGAATTTTCTAGTCTATACTCTGATAGTAGGAATTTTCTTCTTTTTCAATCGTGCCCGTTATCTGGGAGTGACCTACTATAGTCGTTTTCATTTTACGATTTTGGGTTGTTTTTTCCTAACCTTGGCTATTACGGCTCTTTTGATGTTGCAGAATTATCAATTCAACATAGAAATTTATCAGCACAATCCTTTGAACGTTAAATACCTATCTGCTTGGGCGATTACTTATGTCATTTACCTTCCATGGGTCTTTATTGGCAATCTTGGTCTGAAGAGCTATGGCGAATGGGCGCAGAAAAAATTTGAACAAGATATGGATGAACTGGAGAGTGGTGAATAGCTTGTTACTCTTTTCTCAATACAGGTAAAATGTGATATAATAGTACTAATTTATTGAAATGCTTGAAAGTTTTTGAAAATTTTCATGTATTTCTAGTTAAGGAAGTAGGAAAAGTATGTATCCAGATGATAGTTTGACATTGCACACGGACTTGTACCAGATTAACATGATGCAGGTTTACTTTGACCAAGGGATTCACAATAAAAAGGCGGTCTTTGAGGTTTATTTCCGCCAACAGCCTTTTAAGAACGGCTATGCGGTTTTTGCTGGTTTGGAAAGAATTGTGAATTATCTTGAAGACTTGCGTTTTTCAGATAGTGATATTGCCTATTTGGAGTTGCTAGGCTATCATGGAGCATTCTTGGACTACCTCCGCAATTTCAAGTTGGAGTTGACCGTTCGTTCTGCCCAAGAAGGGGACTTGGTTTTTGCTAATGAACCGATTGTGCAGGTGGAAGGCCCTCTAGCCCAATGTCAGTTGGTCGAAACGGCTCTTTTGAACATCGTTAACTACCAGACCTTGGTGGCGACAAAGGCAGCTCGTATTCGTTCGGTTATAGAAGATGAACCTTTGATGGAGTTTGGGACACGTCGGGCGCAAGAGATGGATGCGGCTATCTGGGGAACACGCGCAGCGGTGATTGGTGGTGCCAATGGAACTAGCAACGTGCGTGCTGGTAAACTCTTTAATATTCCTGTTTTGGGGACCCATGCCCATTCCTTGGTGCAGGTTTATGGCAATGATTATGAGGCTTTCAAGGCTTATGCTGCGACCCATAAAAATTGTGTCTTTCTTGTGGATACCTATGACACCCTTCGCATCGGTGTACCAGCAGCCATTCAGGTGGCGCGTGAGCTGGGTGATCAGATTAACTTTATGGGTGTGCGGATTGACTCTGGGGATATTGCCTACATTTCTAAGAAAGTCCGTCAGCAACTGGACGAGGCTGGATTTACAGAGGCTAAGATTTATGCTTCAAATGACCTAGATGAAAATACCATCCTAAACCTCAAGATGCAAAAGGCCAAGATTGATGTCTGGGGTGTGGGTACCAAGCTGATTACGGCCTATGATCAGCCAGCTCTTGGTGCAGTTTACAAGATTGTTGCAATCGAAGATGAAAATGGTAACATGCGCAATACCATCAAGCTGTCAAATAATGCTGAAAAAGTGTCTACACCAGGTAAGAAGCAGGTGTGGCGCATTACCAGTCGTGAAAAAGGCAAGTCAGAAGGCGACTACATCACTTATGACGGTGTGGATGTGAGCGACATGACTGAAATCAAGATGTTCCATCCGACTTACACCTACATCAAGAAGACCGTTCGTAATTTTGATGCCGTTCCTCTCTTGGTGGATATCTTTAAAGACGGAAAATTGATTTACAACCTGCCTAGTTTGACTGAGATTCAGGACTATGCTCGTAAGGAATTTGACAAGCTTTGGGATGAATACAAGCGCGTGCTCAATCCGCAGCACTATCCAGTGGATTTGGCGCGTGATGTATGGCAAGATAAGATGGACTTGATTGACAAAATGCGCAAGGAAGCCCTTGGTGAAGGAGAAGAAGAATGAGTTTGCAAGAAACGATTATCCAAGAGCTGGGTGTCAAACCGGTGATTGATGCTCAGGAAGAAATCCGTCGTTCTATTGATTTCTTAAAAAGATACCTGAAAAAACATCCCTTCCTTAAAACCTTTGTACTAGGGATTTCTGGGGGACAAGACTCAACCTTAGCAGGTCGCTTGGCTCAATTAGTCATGGAAGAAATGCGAGCTGAAACGGGCGATGACAGCTACAAATTTATCGCTGTCCGCCTGCCATATGGAGTGCAAGCCGATGAAGCAGATGCGCAAAAAGCACTAGCCTTTATCCAGCCTGATGTCAGTTTAGTCGTCAATATTAAGGAATCAGCTGATGCCATGACAGCTGCAGTTGAAGCTACAGGAAGCTCTGTTTCAGACTTCAACAAGGGGAATATCAAGGCTCGTTGCCGTATGATTGCTCAGTATGCCCTTGCTGGTTCCTATAGTGGAGCGGTTATTGGAACAGACCATGCTGCGGAAAATATCACAGGTTTCTTTACCAAGTTTGGTGATGGTGGTGCGGATATTCTTCCTCTTTACCGCCTCAATAAACGCCAAGGAAAACAACTCTTGAAAGAACTTGGTGCAGATCCAGCCCTTTATGAAAAAATCCCAACAGCAGACCTAGAAGAAGACAAACCAGGCCTAGCTGACGAAGTAGCCCTCGGAGTCACTTATGAAGAGATTGACGATTACCTAGAAGGCAAAACAATCAGTCCAGAAGCCCAAACGACTATCGAAAACTGGTGGCACAAAGGCCAACACAAACGCCACCTACCAATCACCGTATTTGATGACTTTTGGGAGTAAAAAGGTCCGGGGGACCTTTTTACCCCGAGTTTAGAAATAAGAAAATGAGGAACCTCCAGTGGAGGTTTTCAGCCTCTCGCCTAGAAATAAGAAAGCGAAGAAGGTCCGGTGGACATTTTAGCTTATTACCTTGAGATTCAAAAGCAAAACAAGTTTCAATGGAGATTGGATATAGAATCATCTATCAGAAAGTGAGGTAGCATTGTGAAAACTATCGGTACACAAATATTACAGACAGATCGTTTAATCTTGAGAAGATTTGTGGAGAGTGATGCAGAGGACATGTTTCAAAATTGGGCTTCATCCGCTGAGAATCTGACTTATGTTACCTGGGATCCCCATCCTGATGTCGAAATCACTCGAAATTCGATTCGTAATTGGGTTGCCTCCTATGCCAATCCCAACTATTACAAATGGGCTATTTGTCTCAAAGAAAATCCAGAGCAAGTGATAGGAGATATCAGCATCGTTGCAATAGATGAGAACAATTCTTCTTGTGAAATTGGCTATGTGTTAGGCAAGAAATACTGGGGTCATGGTATGATGACAGAGGCCTTGAAAGCTGTCTTGGACTTCTGCTTTACTCAAGTAGACTTTCAAAAAGTCAAGGCACGTTATGCTAGTCTCAATCCAGCTTCAGGTCGTGTCATGGAGAAAGCAGGGATGTCCTATCTAAAGACTATTACCAATGCTGTAGAGAGAAAAGGCTATCTTGCGGATCTTATTTATTATCAGATAAGTAGGGAAGAATGTTGAATTCTCTTTTCTGTTTTCATTGAAGTCAACTATTTATTGTAAATATAATAATTGGCATTCCAAGTTTGTTTACAACTTTAAAATATCATATTGATTAGTACAAGACAGATGTTCTAGTTCCTTCTTTAATCTTGTTTAGTATTAGTTAAAAAATCGCTTTAATCTTGTAACTAAGAGGGAGCTAATCGACTAGATTCTCCAGTCGAACAGGTGGTAATACGCTTTTTATAGTGTAATCCTAGCTGTTGTTAAATTTAAAATAGAATCCTCTATCGAGTTAGGGAATTAAATTCCACCAATTTTATTTATGTTTTTCTATCAAAATATCTAACATTAAAATAGTCTCATTCTGATGAGCAAACTATTCGATTGCTACTGCATCGTTGTATAAGGAATGATGAAAGATGAGTGAAAATTATCAAGTTGGAATGTTTGTATCGAAATATATTAGCATGTATTTAGATAAGATGTCTGCAATCCTCTATATATGAGATTGATTACGATATAGTTGAAGTGTTAGTTCAATAATCAATATCTCATTCTGAGTTTATTTAATATACAAAACATATTGTTTAACATTTGCCAGAAAAGATGCTATACTAGAAATAGTAACTTTTAGAAGGAGGATGTAATGGCAAAATCTAATACCAATAAGCGCTATGCATTACGTAAACTCGGAAAGATTTTTGGTTCTGTGATGGTCGGGCTAACTTTATTTTTAGGAGGAATCCTGAATACAAGTTTTGTTCATGCTGATGGGGCAGATGTGACAAGTGAATTGGATGATAATTTTGAAACCCAAGATAACCGAAAAGATATCCCCTATGAAACAATATACGAAAGAGATGACAATCTTCCTAAAGGAACGAAAGAAACAAAAACACCTGGTAAAAAAGGAATAAAAGCTACCGTAAAAACATATTCATCTACAACTTTACAGTTGGTCAGCGAGAAATCTGACGTTGTTATTCTTCAACCTCAAACAGAAGTTATCAAAGTGGGAACAAAGCCTACTGTAGTTACCGAAACGATTAGCTCTCTTATTAGATATATAAAAGATGCCACTCGCCCTGTTGGAAGTAATGTTTTAACAGAAAGTGATGGAGAAGATGGACTTAGAAAAATTACTACAACATATGATGTAAATGATAAAACAGGTGAGGTAACAATTAGAGAAATAACATCTACCATTGAAAGAGAATCAAAGGATATTATCTATAAAGTTGCAGCTAAAGATAAGGTAGAAAAACGCATCACCGAAAAAAGTACAAATATCCGTTTTGAAAAAGATGAAACTAAAGACCGTAGTGAAAATCTTATTACAATTGACGGAGAGGACGGAACTGTAACCACGACAAGGACCTACGATGTTAATCCAGAGAATGGTCATGTTACCGAAAAGGTTACCGTAGAGAAAAAAGAAGCCACGGATACAGTTATCAAAGTTCCAGCCAAAAGCAAGGTTGAGCGTGAAGTTCTGCCTACAAGTGTCATCCGTTATGAAAAAGATGAGAGTAGAGACCGAGGAGCTTCTATTGAGATGGTTGATGGAGAGGATGGCTATGTAACCACGACAAGGACCTACGATGTTAATCCAGAGAATGGTCATGTTACCGAAAAGGTTACCGTAGAGAAAAAAGAAGCCACGGATACAGTTATCAAAGTCCCAGCTAAAAGTAAGGTTGAGCATAAAGTCCTTCCTACAGGTATCATCCGTTATGAAAAAGATGAGAGTAGAGACCGAG